>JANZZJ010000102.1 GCA_026419455.1 Candidatus Sumerlaeaceae bacterium
ACCAAGGACTGGTCTGTCTTCGACGAAACTCCTTTTCCGCTGGCCGATTGGGGGGAATCGCTTGGGGTTGGCGATCTTACTTTTTTTTTCAACGGGATGCTGAGCCACTTTCCGACACGGCTGGCGCCTCGACCGATTCGCGTAACAACAGTGTCGTGCGGATCATTACTCTCAGGGTTTTCGCCGAGAAGATATAAAAACGTAGCGAGAACGAGCAGAATAAAGATGCCCGTAACTCCAAAGCGAACCCGTTCGTTGGTCGCGGTGAAACGCACGCCCTAGTTTGCCGACCCCTCGCTTAGCGTTGCAACTTCGAACAGTACTAGCTAGCAGATAGGGCAGAGCAAGAAGTGTGCTTGCTTCAAATTGTTCTGCTCAGTCTAAAGCAGCCATCACAAAGCATTGATAAATAGCCGTTTGGCATCAATTGTTTAAAGCTTTTTCTTTGATCTGCTGCTACGCAAAAATTCGCGGTTAAGCGAGTGATTTGAGTTTTTCTGTTTGCTCCTCGAGGATCAGCGCATCTATCAGGGGATCTAGTTCACCTTCCATCACACGGTCGAGGCAATAAAGCGTCAAATTTATCCGATGATCAGTAACCCGGTTTTGGGGGAAGTTATAGGTTCGTATCCGCTCCGAACGGTCACCACTTCCCACCATCTTTCGACGTGTCTCAGCAAGCTCGCGTTGTTGGCGTTGAGATTCGATTTCAAATAGTCGTGCCCTCAACACTTTTAGAGCTTTCGCCTTGTTCTTATGTTGTGATTTCTCATCCTGACATGTTACGACCAGTCCTGTGGGAAGGTGCGTGACTCGCACGGCACTGTCGGTGGTGTTGACACTTTGCCCGCCGGGACCACTACTTCGGAATACGTCAATTTTTAAATCCTCGGGCCGAATATCAATTTCAACTTCCTCCGCTTCGGGAAGCACTGCCACTGTTGCAGCACTGGTATGAATCCGTCCCTGCGCCTCGGTCTCCGGGACCCTCTGAACGCGGTGGGTGCCGGCTTCAAACTTCATTCGGCTGTAAACCTGCTCACCCTCCACCGCAAAAATGACTTCTTTAAAACCATTGAGCCCCGTTTCATTGGAGCTTAATAGCTCTACCTTCCACCCTTTAGATTCAGCGTACTTCGTGTACATCCGGAAGAGGTCGGCAGCAAATAGCGCAGCCTCTTCGCCACCCGTTCCCGCTCGGATTTCCACAATAATGTTTTTTTCATCGAGGGGGTCCTTCGGGAGCAGGAGGATTCGCAGCTCCTGCAGCAGTTCTTCTCTTTTCCTCTCCAGCTCGTCTAATTCGCTACGAGCCAATGCTGCAATTTCCGTGTCGCTGTCGTGGGAAAGAAGCTCAGCTTGAGCAATCTGGTCGTCCAGTTGCTTGAGGTCTTTATACTTACTGACGATTCGGCCAAGCTCATTGTGGAGCTTGGAGTGCTTTTTAAGTTTTTCTGGATCGCTAAGCACTGCAGGATCGCTCAGAGCTGCTTCCACAGAAGCAAAGCGCGCTTCAACGTCTCTTAGACGGTCGCGTATGTCGAGGACTGTGGTCATTTTGCTGTCGTCCAAATACCTTGTAATTAATTGGTTATTGCGGTTTCACCGCCATCATATTCTAAGGAAGTCCGCCAAAGCGGCTTTTGACGCTTATGTGATCTATTGACTAGTATGTCAGAGAGGGGACACACGTCTGCTGACATCATGCCGAAGAAGAGGACGAAAATCACAGGCGGCGCTGCCCACGTTTTCACAAAACCGGTATGGCATTGGGGGCTGCCGCTATTTATGCTACTCGTCGTATGGGGGCTATTCGCCGCCTATACATTTCTGCCGCAGTTTAAGGCTGGTAGCACTTTCCTGTCGTTGATCCAAAATCGAGTTCTCGACCTCTGGAAGAGGGGCTACAGTCCTCTCATGGTGCTCCCAGGAGTCATCGTGGTAAGTCTTGCTCTGTGCGTGCTCATTTACCGCGGAAGATATCGAATTGCCATCACGGGAGATGCGATTATTCGATTGAGCCCTCTGGGGGAGCCGTTGCAGATACGTTGGGTTGACGTTGAGGAAGTTTACATCCGGCGTATTCAATATCCGCTGGAAGGACGTGAACGGGAGCGCCGGATTTTAGTGCTTTACGGCAAGCGACGACGTTGGTGGCCCTTTCGCCCCAAACTTGTGCTCACGAATTGGCAACTTCAAGGCTATCGGGAAGCGGAGCGGCTCGCTATCAAAATTGCTGTTCCGGCAATTGCTGAACGCTTACGCGCAAAGTTAATGCGGGAGGGGGGTATGATCGAATTTGGACGACCCGGCTTCGCCGACGATCTGCGCGTTGTTTTATTTTTAGCATCTGGTCTCGCCACAGCCATTCTCACTACTAAATTTGCCCAAGCTTCACAGCCGCTTGCCACAGCAACTTTCGGTACACTCACACTTCTTATCTTTGCAGAGGCTATACGCAGTTATCGGCCAAGATGGTTTGGTGTGGACCTTGATTACCTGTACGTTTTTAGGCGTGGCCGGAAAACCGCAAAGATCCCGTTAACGAGTTTAAGTGAGGCGTATGTGGCAAAAGGGCTCATGAAAATCGTTGCGACCCCAAGCCAATCAGGAGATGCGGAAGTGACCATTCGCGAAAAGCGTTACTTTCGTAATCGCGGGGTTATGCTTGCGCTGATACGGATCATTGTCAGAAATAAGCTCATATCTGCGCGGCACCTTACCACTGCGCAGGAAAGCGAAGTAGAGGCGAATGGGCAGGAATCTCCTCCCTACGAGAGCACCCAATCTGAAAGAGGTCAGTCTCAGGCAGAGAAAGTCTCCCATATGCGCGTTTCGGGAAAGGATAGCCAGATCCACAAGGAACTATCGGAAGAGTTAGATCCCTGACGTCATAGCCGTGAACCTACGGCTTAGGCATCGCGAGGAACGGCAAGCATACGCTGGATTGCTATCCGTGCGCGTTCAGCAATTTCCGGGGCTACGTCAACTTCAAAAACTTCTTCGCGTAGAGAGCGCACCACCTCTTCCAGGGTGATCGTTTTCATATAAGGACAGTTGAGACGACAACCGATGCACCCGTCCGCCAAAATAAACTCTTTGTCAGGGTAGCGCTTGCGCAGCTGATGAAGAATTCCGTTTTCGGTAGCGATTATGAAGCGCTTTGCTTCAGGAAAGCGAGCAACTGCAGCAATCATCCCGCTAGTTGAGCACACCACATCAGCCATGGCCACGATATCTTCTCTACATTCTGGGTGCGCGATGAGAACGGCATCGGGTGCAAGATCGCGTACCTTTTTGACTGTTGGCCCACGAAGAACATCATGTACAGGGCAACATCCGTCGTAGATCACGATTTCTTTTTCTGGCACCTGCTGAGCAACCCATCTGCCCAGATTGCGGTCTGGCGTGAAAAGAATCTTTTGCGAAGCGATGCTGCGGACCACCGAAACCGCGTTTGCCGATGTGCAGCAAATGTCGCTCATGGCCTTCACGTCAGCCGAAGAGTTAATGTAAGTGACCACAACATGCTCCGGATAACGCTGTTTCCATTCATAGAGTGACTCAGGAGTAATTGAGTCAGCCAAAGAACAACCAGCGGCCAAGTTTGGCAGAAGTACTTTTTTGGTAGGGTTGAGGATTTTGGCGGTTTCCGCCATAAAGTGAACGCCGCAAAACACAATGATTTCGGCACTCGTTTTTGTCGCTTCAATAGCCAGTCCCAGGGAATCACCCACGTGATCCGCAACGTCCTGCACCTCGGGAACTTGATAGTTGTGCGCGAGAATTACGGCATTCTTTTTCTTCACAAGTTCCCGGATTTCGTCAGCCAGTTCTTTCTGAGCTTTTTTCTCAGCGTACGGTAGAACGCTCATTTCTTTTTCCCTTGTTGCAGCCGTGGCCATTCTGTCGTTTGCTACGTGGAGCTGTTTTTGTTTATTCTAGCGGCACTAGAGCTCTGTTGATTAATAAGAGAAATTGATAATTCCCGTAATTTCTGGAAAAAGACAAAAGTTCCACAGCACTGGGAGCGATGCGTAAGGCAGAGTAGTAGTTGTTGAGGCCGACACCGATGGCACAGAAAGAATCTAAACTTGTCCTTGTGATAATAGCAGCAAGTCTACCGCCGATCGCGCTGCTATTGGGGCTAATCTGCTGCTTCGTCAATGTCCCCTACCTTGATCAGTGGTGGCTCCTTCCTCTGTTAGTAGCCCAGCGCAGCGGCACACTTACGTGCGGCCTAATTTGGCTTCAAAATGCTGAACACCGGCTCTTTTTCCCAAAACTGTTGATGTTAGGGTTGGCCCAGTGGTCGCATTGGGATCTCCGTTGGGAAGTGGCCTTCAACGTCTTTCTTTCGTTCTGTGCGTTAGGGCTCATTTATGCACACTATTCGCGCCTTTTTCGCCTCATCCGAACGTCTTTCTCCCCATGGTGGCTTGTTCTCGGCTCGTTCATAGTTTTTTCTTACGCACCTTTTGAGAATTGGCTCTGGTCCTGGCAATTGCCCTACTTCCTCATCCAATGTTGTGTCCTTGTGTGTTGCTGGGCGCTTAGCTATGGATGCCGCCATTTTTTTTCGTGGTTGATCGCCCTGGGGAGTGCAGTGGTCGCCAGCTATTCCTTTGCTACAGGCTTTGCTGTTTATGGCGCTGGCATGGTTGTCATTATGGTGGTATGGCCCCGACCGACGAAACTTCAGGCGACTCTCTTGTGGCTACTGGCTTTCACAATTACCCTTTCAATCTATCTCAGCGGTTATGAATTTCTTAGATGGAATGATCCGCTTGGTGCTGTAACAAGGATTTCCCATTTCCTTGGTTACGTATTGGTGTATCTTGGCGCCGCATTGGTGCCTACCCACTGGGTAGGGTTGGCAATTGTCGGCGGCCTAATGTACATCGCCGTTTTCGCGTATCTCGTTTGGTGGTTAACTAGAAAAAGCCTGCGTGCGCGTCTTGCGACAGCTCCTTTTTTTGCATGGACGGTTTTCGCACTTTGCGCCGCCTCCGTCACAGCAATCGGGCGATCAAACGTCCAAGATCTCACCCAGGCGATGACGCCACGCTACATTACTTTTTCGCAGCTGGGGTGGTTAGGGATAATGCATTCATTAAACATCGTGGTGCAAAAATCCAGATCAGGGCGTCGAAATAGCACAATGCCATGGTTGCGGTTGATCCAGGCACTTGTTGTGTGCGGGTTCATTGCCGCATATTTCAATGGTGTCCGGGGAATGAAATGGCTTAGCGGGCAAATCGAAGCCGGCCGACTCGCTCTTTTGGCTCATGAGGAGAACCTTGGCGCGCTTAGGAAAATTTACGTTGATCCCTCTCAGCTCTTGAAAGAGTTTAAGCCTGCTCTCGAGTCCTACCAATTGGGGCCTTTTAGGAAATAGACAATCCAAGTTCCAGGCTGGGGATGAGATGCGCTTTATTCACTCAGGAATCTCCAGCGCAACGGTGGCAATGTGGCCTCCAAAACCGAGAGAGAATTTCATGAAGCGCCGCACACGTTGTCGCATACCATCCGCAGGAACAAAACGTAGCTCACACTCAGGATCCGGATCATCTAGCCCAAATGTAGGGGGAATGAAACCAGCTCGCAGTGCAATAAGACTAACAGCAAGCTCCACACTCGCGCTTGCTCCTAAGAGGTGCCCAATGTGCGCTTTGAGGCTTGAGACCCACGGTGCGGACTTCCCAAATACCTTCCTGATCAGTTGGGCTTCGGCGCGGTCATTAAGGGGAGTCCCGGTTCCGTGGGCGTTGATATACTCGACTTCAGATGGCGCCCACTGAGCTTGAGATAACGTTTTCGTCACGGCATATTCGGCTGTTGTGGAGGCAGGTTCGACGGCTGTGATATGGTAGGCCTCAGAACGATAGTCCATGCCCCGCACCAATGCGAGGGGCTTAGCTCCGCGAGTTTCAGCATGGTCCAGTCGCTCAAGCACAAAGATAGCAGCCCCTTCACCTGCATTGAAGCCGCTACGAGCCCGGTGGAATGGAAGACAGCGGTGGGGTGAGAAGGCTCCCATGTTGAGAAATCCGGCCAAGGTCAACGCATTGCGTGTGCATTCGGCGCTTCCTGCCAGGACAACGTCAGCTACTCCGTCTTCGATAAGTTGGCAGCCAAGTATGAGCGAAACAAGCCCTGTTGCACAGGCGGCACTCGACGCCAAGCATGGGCCGGTGAAACCATACGTTTTACTGGTCCATTCTGAAAGAGTGGTGGGGAAAAATCCGCGCAAGAATGTGGCTGAGGCACTCGTTGGCGATCTAAATCCTGCGCCGTGTTGCATTTCCGTGTGGTATTCCAAAAAGCAGCGAAGAAAGCCCTTGCTGCTCGTTGAAGTAAGTCCAACACGATCTCTTGGCAGCGTCTCTGGCAGAAGTAAGCCTGCATCGTTAAGAGCTTGATGGGTTGCAAACATGCCGTACAGCAGCCCGGGATCAACTCGGGCCAGTTGACCAAAAGGCTCGTTTAATTCGTCCAGGAACGCGTTTAGTGTTTCCAGAAAAGCGCCGGAGATCCCACCGAAATAAACCGGTTCATTCAACCCAATGTCTGTTAACTCCAGGCAACTTCGATTGGCTTTGACGCCGGCAAGAATTGATTCAGGTTCCCAGCCTAGTGGGCAAACTACCCCTATACCCGTTATTGCGATCTCTATAGGCCGAGACATAATTTTTCGATCACGTACTTTGCTGAATTTTTGTCGACGGTGTAACTTGGCCGCAAGAAAGTAAGAATGGTGGAGGTAAGGGGATTCGAACCCCTGACCTATACGTTGCGAACGTATCGCTCTCCCAACTGA
>JANZZJ010000231.1 GCA_026419455.1 Candidatus Sumerlaeaceae bacterium
GTATTGGGTGAGGTGACCATTGGGTAAGAATTATTACGAAAGATTGGGGGTCCCGCGTACTGCGGGGGAAAAGGAAATTAAGGCGGCCTACCACCGTCTTGCGCGTAGCTTGCATCCAGACAAAGCCACGTCGCCTGAGGAGCGGAAACGTGTTGAGGAAGAGTTCGCCGTTGTCTCTCAAGCGTATAACATTCTGAAGGACAAAGACAAACGGGCAGCTTACGACAAAACGTTAGACGAACAGCAACGACAAGTTTTAGAAGGTCAGGGAAGCGAACGTAAAAGTTCCACAGCTGATTCGAGTGCTGCTAATCGGCCATTATCGGGGGCAAGCGTAGAAAAATCGCGAGCGGCTGTCGCACGTCGAGCCTATCTCCGCGGATTGCAGTCTCTCTCCACGGGCGACTACGTGAAAGCCGTCGAGTTCTTCGAAGCGGCAATTAAGAACAAAGATGATGAAGCCGCGTACCATGCCAAGCTTGCCCAGACGCTCTTACGAGCAAAACGCAGTTTTTCACGGGCGGTGGAGGCAGCAAAAACCGCCATTCAGCTCGATCCTTATAACGTGGATTATCGCCTACTTTTAGCCGAGCTCTACGAAGCTAGCGGCGCTAAATCAAAAGCCCTGGAAACCTACGAGGAGATTCTTAAGTGGGATCCTACGAACGAGCGCGCTATGTTGGCACTTGCCGAAACGCGCCCGCCGTCCACTTGGCAAAAAATCGTTCGCGCCATTAAAAGCTTTCTAGGTAGAGAGTGAGCGCCCGATGGAAAGGGTAGTCGGGATTGATTTGGGCACCACGAACTCGGTGGTGGCGTACTTTGAACAAGGCCAACCCATCGTTATTCACAACGCTGAGGGCAGTACACTCACGCCATCAGTCGTCTATTATAAATCCCCGAGGGAAGTGGTGGTGGGTGAGCTGGCTAGACGAAATCTTGTTCTCAGCCCCAAACAAGTTATTCGCTCAGTCAAACGATTCATGGGAGCGCGCTTCTCCGAACTTGGCGAACGTCGCCGAGGCATATCCTACGAACTTGTTGAAGGTCCCGATGACTCTGTGCTCATCGACGTGGGTTGGACTCGGGTGGCCCCTGAACAAGTCTCCGCTGAAATACTCAAAAAAATGAAACGCACTGCGGAAGAGTTTTTCGGCGAGGAAATCGAACAAGCCGTTATCACTGTGCCGGCTTACTTCAATGACAATCAGCGTGCGGCAACGAAGCGCGCGGGTGAGCTGGCCGGGCTTAACGTTTTGAGAATTATTAATGAACCCACTGCCGCTGCTCTTGCCTATGGTGTGGCGCGAAATACTCCTCATTCGGTAGTGGTGTTTGATTTCGGGGGAGGAACCACCGACGTTACTATCCTAGACGTGGATAAAGATGTCATAGAGGTTCGCTCGACCCGGGGTGATACTTTTCTCGGCGGTGACAATATAGACGAGCTACTGTCGCAGTTCGTTGTGGAGCGATTCTTTAAGGACACGGGTGTGGATTTAGCTGCCGACCCTATAACCTATCAACGTGTGCGAGAAGCCGCAGAGAAGGTGAAATGCGAGCTGTCGACGACGACCGAATCTATCATCAGTGTGCCATTTATTGCCGTCGGACCGCAGGGATCCCCTCTCCATCTTCATTATCCCGTGACGCGAGCTCAGCTTGAGGCACTCATGGATCCACTCCTTCCGCGGTTAATCGAGTGTTGCCGAATTGCGCTCGACGATGCGCGTCTCAAGCGCTCAGACATTGCCAATATTTTGTTGGTGGGGGGAAGCACAAGGATTCCCTGTGTGGTAAAGGCCTTAGCAGAATTTTTTGGGCGTGAACCTTCACGCATTTTGAATCCAGACGAGGCGGTGGCGATGGGGGCTGCAATACAGGCCTCCATTATCTCAGGGGCGTTGCGTGAGGTACTGCTTCTCGATGTGACACCATTGTCGCTTGGCATTGAAACAGCAGGTGGCGTATTCACGCCGCTCATTCCGCGCAACAGTTCAATTCCGGTGGCAGTCCACAAGCAATTCACTACCGTTCGCGACAACCAAACGTCAGTGAAGATTCATGTGCTTCAAGGGGAACGCAAAAAGGCATCAGAGAATCACAGCTTGGGCTGGTTTAGGTTAACAGGGATTACGCCTGCTCCGAAGGAAATCCCGTGCATTGATGTTTGTTTTCAGATCGATGCCAACGGCTTGTTACATGTGAGCGCAACGGAAGTCACTTCGGGCATTTCGAATTCTATAACGATTGAGTGCTTTGGTTCTCTCGAAATGGAGGATGCCGAAAGGATAGCCGAAGAGGCTCAGGCTGCAGCAGAAGAAGACCGCCTATTTCTGCGCAAGGTTTCGCTGGTAAAGCAGGGAGAGGCCCTAATAGAAGAATTAGAACCTCTGCTACAGGATCAGGAGCGGCCGCTTGATCCAATGACTGCTGCAAATCTGCGTGAAGCAATTTTCCGGTTTGAAGTTGCGAAAGCAACCGACAGAATCGAAGATATTGAGCGGGCGCTCGAGGGATTGAACGAGCTTGCGAGCTCCCTTGGTGAGCGCTTACTTGCCAAGAGACTTGAGTCGCTCGAAGAATGATTTAAGTGGCGACTTCTTGGCTTTGCGAATGGGCTCTTCTTTAGCAACGTAGTAGCGCGCTTGTGCACGCGCGACAATGTCCGCCACGCCCGGTTTCTGGGATCCCTTGAACCGCTCCATAATCTCCTTATAGAGCTGTTGCGATTCGCTAAATCGCTTTTGTTTGTCGAGAGATGTGGCCATGTCGAACATGCATCGCGCCATGACATAGTCATTGGCACTCCAGCGCTGCATGGCCTCGCGAAACATCATGTCTGCCTTAGTATCCTGTCCCAGTTCCGCATAGGCCTCCGCGATCGTCACGTAGGCGACAGGCGTATGAACTGTATCGTCGGGGAAGTTTTCGACAACCTTAGAATAGCATTGGATTATTCGGTCCAGCTGCTGGCGCCTCCGGGTCTTATCCACGGAGGGAATCATGGAATTATGGAGGGCAACCGCATATTGGTACTGCTCTTTGGCAGTGCGAAAATCCGGAACAACGAGTTTCCGTTGCTCAGTGGTGTTTTTTCTCCAAGAAAAAGCATAGCCTCCCGACGGAAATAATACGTTTGCCACAAATAGTACTGTCGCAACAAGGGTTAGGGACCGTGTCATAATAATCCTCACAACATGCCTCGCGTGTTTAAACTCGCATTAGAAGCTCGTTCCTCTTAGAGTTTTCCTGATCTCGCCTCGCAGTTTTGCTAAGTTTGCCGAAATTTCACCATTACTGAACACAGCACTTCCGGCGACGAGAACTTCTGCACCTGCTGCCACGGCTAGCCCAATTGTAGTTTCATTAATTCCGCCATCCACCTGGATGAGGAATCTTGCGTGTTGCTTCTCTCTCAAGCGTTTTAGCGTTCGTATCTTATTGAGGCATGATGGAATCATCGCCTGACCCCCGAAACCGGGCTCCACCGTCATAACCAAAACGAGGTCCACATGGCGCAGATAACTCTCGATGCGTCCGACGGGGGTAGCTGGGCGAACGGAAATGCCGACCTGCATCCCATGGTTCCTAATCAGTTCGATGAGCGATTGAGAGCGCTCGGAGCATGCTTCGTAGTGGAAGGTAAGCAGTTCCACGCCAGCATCGGCACAGGGTTTGACTAAAGTTTCAGGATTATCAACCATAAGGTGAGCATCGAAAAACGCTTTTGGGGCAGCTTTTCGCAGGCACCGAATGACAGGGGGACCGAATGTGAGATTAGGGACGAAATGATTATCCATGACGTCGAGATGGAGCCATCGACATCCTTCTCGAAGTGCTCTCCTAACCTCTGTACCTAGGGCGGCAAAATCTGCACTAAGTAGAGAAGGTGCAATAAGAGGTAGCTCCCAACTCGACACGTTGGACCCCAGTTTTGTGCTTTTCAAGATTGGTTTTGCCTCCGCGTAAAAGCTAGCGCGCAAATGAAAGCTTGTTCATCTTTTCTCGCGCTAGTTTGGCTTCTTCGCTGGTAGGCGGGGCAAGTTCAATGATTTTAGACAGAGCTAAGTGGGCCCCCTTCGTGTTGTTCGTGTGTTCATAGATAGTAGCTTGCAGTTGATACGCATCGAGATTACGCGGCTCTTTTTCTAGAACCTGTGCAACTTCTTGTGCGGCAAGCTCGAGATACTGTCTGGCATTTTCATTTTTCAGCAAAATCCCGCAGTAATAGTGGGCATTTGCCAAGTGGAGCAGATAAAGCGGAGAGCTTGGCGCTATACACACAGCCTTCTCATAGGCCGCCACTGACTGCAATAATCGGTTCTTTTCTAGCAAAGCGGTTCCCATGAAATCGTACGCTCGTGCTAGCTCTTCGTGAAAGGTCTGCCGTAATGTGGCATCACTAATGCGTTCTAGCTGTCCGTTCATCAAGTTGACCGCTTCTTCGTAACGCTTCTGGCGAATGTAATCCTTGGCCAGTTTGAGCACCTGCAAAGCCTCTTTGTCGCTGATGGTGCTTGGTTGGGCTGAGGCTTGGAGCGAACCGACGCCCTTCTCTGTCGTGTCGCTGACGCTCATTCTTGAGTTGTCCGTGATGTTGCGGAAAAGACGGTGATAACTAACGATGGAAGAGGTCGTGATAAAAACCAAAATCGTGAAGTAAACAAGGACCGTTGCTTTCACGTCGGGAGATACTCTTGCCAGCCAACCAACGGAGGAAATGCGCCGGCCTGCGGTCTTGATCTCGGCGAACAAATCAGCACCCTCGTTTTCTTTTTCGACATTGTTTCTATGTTTGGCTCGGGCGGGCTGGCGTGTTTTGTCTGGACGGCTGCTCTCGGTTGGGTCCCTCCGCAAGTGAGGTTGAGACGTGGGACGCAGAATTCCTGCTCCTGCTAACTCCGATTTCATTTGGACATCGTCCCCAGTATCTGTCATCCTCGGCCGCAGTCGAGGAGACTCACCGATGGGAGCTAGTGGTTCGGCAGCTGGCTGTGTGTTTCTCACCACGGCCGCATCTCGAGAGAGTGTGGCAGTCGGGTTACTCGTTGCTGCTGATACCGTATGTTCTAGATGCGTTGTCGCGAACGATTTCTGATCGTGGTGAGCTATAAATGTTTCGCGCAATTCGGGTCTGTGCAAGTCTGCTGGGCTAGCATGTTCGCCGTCAGAAATTTTTTCTAGTATGACAGCTTGTTTCTCACGTATGTCGCTTCGGAAAGGAGCAAGCTGTGCAGCTCGCGAAATCAGAGCAAGAGCAGTTTCGGGGTCTCCGCGTCCTTCAGCCTCTTCAGCAAGCGCAAGAAAGTGCTCTACCTTCGCATTCGTATCATCCATCGCTCTACAGCCTCAGCTTCTACAGGATCAGCGTTCGCAGCAGCTTTACGCCCGACTGCTAACAGAAAAATCTAATAAGCTGCAACTGAAAAGCACCGAAAGGGTGGGGTGGCCTCCACTTGAATAGGCTACTGGCACGTAGGTACTGGCGACTCCGTATGGTCAGCATCGGGAGTTTGCAGCGTTCTTGCGCCAGGAAGCTGGCGTATATTCTGCTGTGCTGGCTTCTCGTCCTTTTTCTACACGCAATTTCACACCATTTATGGGAAAAGCACTGCTCCCCGAAGTCCTGCACTCTGGTTGTTCTTACGTTTCTAAAATCTGCTACCCCCAAAGCTCTCCCGAAACTTGACGACTCATTTCCAACCGTCGGTGTCTTCGTAATTCCGCTCGAGACAATGTTGTCTTGCAGTTGGTTCGAGTCTCGCCAACCTCGTGCCCCCCCTTATAAAATCTTTGCCCACTAGTGGAACACTAGACATCTCCAAATTCCGAGTCCGGCACTTTCACGACCCCCAAAAGAGGCGCGTTGGTGCCCGGTTTTCTGCGTACGACCTAAACTAAAGGAGCCTGCTTAATAGTTTTGAGTATCCCGTTATGAAAACAAAAGCGTTCACCCTCATTGAATTGCTCATTGTGGTTGCAATCACTGCGATGCTTGCCGCCATCGCAGTTACTAACTTCCTGGAAGCACAGGTTCGTTCCAAAGTCTCTCGGGTCAAAGCCGACATGCGTGCAACGGCATCGGCTTTAGAATCCTATGCGATGGATTATAACGCATATCCGCCACCGCTTGAATACCACCACGTAGGGGGAAATGTGTGGCACATTCATGAGCCGGCAGAGGATGCACTGGAAGGTTTTATGAGTTATCGGCTGACTACACCGGTCGCCTATATCTCAATGCTTCCCACTGACGTGTTTGAAGTGGCTGAGGAACATGAACACCCAAGAAGAGTATCGTGGCATTATTCCGAGCAACGTACGAACGAAGCTTTACCCGAGCCCGAGCCGGATCTTCTCTTGGGACTTGCTAAGAATGTGGGCTTCGCGGCACAAGCAGTTCGTTATCTGATGTTCAGCCACGGCCCGGATCTCACACATCAGGATGGATCCGCAGAAAACGGTGATCCGGTCCAATACGACCCAACAAATGGAACAGTATCGGTGGGTGACATTTACTATTTTGGTCCTTGAACTTGGATGTGGTGAAGAACTGTTGCGCTGTGCGAGACGGTCGCTGCATGCATCTGTAGCATGTGGCAGGGCGTAGCTGGCTAGGTTTCGGCAATGTGGCTATCAAAATGGTTTTTTCGAGTAGGTCATCCCGCGCAGTTTGAAGAACTTTTTAGCTGCCGCTACAGCTGATGTGCTAGGGGTGATGCGATGGCCCATACTAGCGACGACTCCACTAGGAGAAGAGAGCAACGCAGCTACGGAAGCTGCGTTGCTTTTTCTTGATTACCCTTACGACGTGAAGCAGCGGAATAAATGGAAAGCGCAGAGTGCGCAAACAACACGATTGGCAAAGCTTGATGATTAGTGCCAAGGTTGCGAGGAAAATATACGATTTTGCTTTCGTGGTCCTGGTGGGGCTTATTGTTTATTCTTCTTACGGGACTTTCCGCGAAAGCTGGTTTCCGGCGCTTGAGCAATGGCTAGGTCCCTACGCTACTGTCCTCTGCATCGTAGGGGGGGCAGCTCTGTTTTTCTCGCTCGTGTATCTTAATCACGCTCTCTGGGCACTTCTTGTTTTATTCCACGGCATGATTACACACACGTCGGCGATAAACCTCGAAAAAGCTGCCAACGATGAAAAGACACTTCGACGTATTGCCCGTCGCTATGAGAAGAAGGGAGACTTTGCAAAAGCCGGAGAAGTATACGAGTCGCTGCAAAGTTTCGCTGAGGCTGCGCAGTCTTATGAAAAGGCGGGCCTACCAGATTGCGCTGCCGCCGCATGGCTAAGGGCTGGTGAGCGGTTGAAGGCGATTCCCCTTTTTGAAGAAGTAGAAATGTTTGCTGAGGCCGCGGAAGCATGCTTGAAAGAGGGACTCAGGGAACGTGCCACCAAAAACTTTTATGCGGCCGCCGTCAGAGAATACGATAAGAACAACTACGCAAAGGCGGCTCAGCTTTTTGAGAAGGCGATGGAGTTTGAGCGCGCTGGCACAATTTACCAGAACATTGGTCGCATCGAGGATGCTCTTCGTTGTTACGAACGCGGCGGTGCTACCGAGAAAATGGAAGCTCTCATTGCTGGCATTGATCCTCAACTCCTTATGATGCGAGGAGAGTCTTGCCTCGAGCTCGTTCGCAGAGGCGCGGAACTAATGCGCAGGCAGGGCAAGGCTGTTGAGGGGGCCAACCTGCTGGAAAAGGTTGGCGATTATGTGCGTGCGGCCGAAATCTATGAAGAGGCCCAGGCGTGGGATCGTGCGGGAGAGGCATATTTTTTGGCCGGCCTGTTGGACCGCGCTGAGAAGGTGTATGAAAATGTGCAGGATGCCCAGCGGGTGGCAGAATTTATGGCCCGAGTTGCTGTTCAGCGCGGAGATTGGAAAAGAGCCGGGCAATGTTACCTTGAAGCGGGCAAACACACGCAGGCTGTAGACGCGTTCAAAAGGGCAAAAGACTATCTTTCCGCCGCACAGGTTTACGAGTTGTCGAAGCGTTACCTCATGGCCGCTGAGATGTACGCCGCAGCGAAAGAAATACGTTTGGCCGGCGATGCTTACGCGAAGGGGCATGACTGGCGTAATGCGGCCGAGTGTTATGAGGTTGTCGGCGACTTGCCACAGGCAATCAAGGCGTATGCATCGGCGGGAGACTACTTCCGAGCGGGCAAGCTTGCTGTGCTTAATGGAGAATATGAGACAGCTATTGAGTACCTCCAGCGGGTTCCTCCCAGTTCACCCGATTATAAACTCGCGACTGGCTACCTGGGTGTGGCTTTCTACAAACAGGGACGAGCTGAGATGGCCCGCGAGATGTTCCAGCGGGTGGCTGAGTCAATTGTCCCAGCAGGAGAGACGTTGCCCATTCTCTACGCGTATGGTTGTTTACTTGCTAGTGATGGCAGTCCCGATTCCATAGCGGTTTTTCGTCAAATTCTAAGCGTAAACGCGAATTACGAGGATGTTCGGGAACGCATTGCGCAGGTGGAGGAGCAGCTTAAGCAACAAACATCGAGTCGTACCCCGTTCGCATTCCAGCAGCCACCTCAGCCCACACCTTTTCAAGGGATGCCTGCAGTGTTTCCCACTGTGAATCTTGGTGCTCCCACTCAAACCGGCTTTGGATTTAGCCGTCCCATAACGCAAAGTCCTGAGACTCGGTTTGGAGAGGAGGGACGTTATCAAATTATCAGCGAGCTTGGCCGTGGCGGGATGGCCATTGTCTATCGTGCGTTTGATACGCATTTAGAGCGAGAAGTAGCTTTAAAAACGTTTCCCCTTTCGAGACACTCAGGGCCCGGTCGCGAGGATGTCTTTTTACGGGAAGCTCGTCTCATCGCACGCTTATCCCACCCCAACATTGTGACCATATACGACTGTGGGCACATGAATTACCTTTACTACATCGCAATGGAGTATGTGCCTGGCGAAAATTTGAAACAACGTGTGAAAAGCCGTGGACCGCTTTCACTAGAAGAGCTCAAACGTGTGATTGTCCAGCTCGCAGATGCTCTAATTTATGCGCACTCGCAGCAAGTTCTTCACCGCGATGTGAAACCCGCAAATGTTATTCAGCGGGAGAGCGGTGATATCAAAGTGGTTGATTTCGGTGTAGCGAAGATCATTTCTGATGCAGCGACCTATGCCCTCGCTGAGGAAGATTCTCAACGGACATTGGTGGGAACCCCACAATACATGGCGCCTGAGCAGATTTTGGGCCTGCCAGTCGACGCTCGAGCGGACATTTATGCCTTGGGGCTTACCATCTTCTACCTAGTGACGGGTCGGACGCCTTTTGACGTAAAAAAGGTCACAGATCCCGTTGAGATTTCCCAGATGCAGGTTCATTCGGCGTTTCCTAAGCCGTCAACGCTGCGAGCCACATTGCCAGCCAAACTTGACGAAATCTTCGTTCGTTGCACACAGAAGAACCCCAATGACCGCTACGCAAGCGTCAAAGAGATGCTAGAAGATTTTCTGACGCTATAGAGGCAAAAAACGGTCCTGCTCGCCAGGCGAGCAGGACCGGGCGTTCCGTTGATGAAGTGACTATTTAATTTCGACCACAGCGCCAGCAGCTTCGAGCTGCTTCTTAACTTTTTCGGCTTCTTCCTTGCTGACGTCCTTAACGACTTCCTTGGGCGCACCCTCGACGAGGTCTTTCGCCTCCTTCAAGCCAAGGCTGGTGACGGCGCGCACTTCCTTAATGATGTTGATCTTTTTGTCAGCTGGCACTTCCTTGAGGATGACGGTGAACTCTGTCTTTTCCTCAACGGGAGCAGCTGCGGCTCCTGCACCAGCAACTGCCGGGCCGGCTGCAACGGCCACAGGTGCAGCGCTTACACCGTACTTTTCCTCGATCTTTTTTACAAGCTCGTTGATCTCGAGCAGCGTCATGGAATCAAGCCGTTCTACGATTTGATCAATGGTGATCTCTGACATTGGTCCTTCTCCTTAAAAGAGGTTTCTGTTATTTACCTGTTCACAGGGTAACTGTAAAACTGGGCAAAGTCTTGCTACGAGTGCTTCAGCCGTTCTGCTCCGCCTTTTTTCGGGCTACCGCATCGATGGCGTATACCAACTTGGCGACTGTCTGATGCAACGCGAAGGCCAGCCGTTGAACAGGGCTCGTGAGGCTGCCGAGCATCCGACCCAGCAGTACTTCCCGCGAGGGCAGCTTCGACAGTTCAACGATCTGCTCAACGGAGAGTCGCCGGTTATCCATTAGTCCGACAACGATGCGCAGCTTTTCGTTATCTTTCGCGTACGGCACAAGAACTTTGGCAGGGGCAACAGGATCGGCCATGCCC
>JANZZJ010000245.1 GCA_026419455.1 Candidatus Sumerlaeaceae bacterium
ATAAAAAGAATTATTGGATTTAATATTGTATTAAGCCAATGGGCCTCACTTAGAGTTTCTACGCGCCCTGAACTCAAAAAGCAATGCCGGCCTTTGTAGTTCGGCCGGCACAAAACAAAGGAGGACTATCCTCATTTAGTCCATTGTCTGCTCATCTCATTTGGGAAGTTCGATGAGAATTTTCAGTCGCTGTTCTCTTGCAAAGTCATCGATCGCCTTCGTCATGGCCTCCCACGCCTTGCGGTTACGTGCCTGCTCCATACAGAAACCTCTTACGTCTTCAAACGGTATTTGTGGTTGCTCGCGCCTACCATCCAACCGATAAAATGCCACACCTTTTTCAGTTAAAATGTTGCTAGTCAATGACCCTGTGGTAATCTTCACCAGCTCATCGTCCGCCTTGGGCTCGTCACTCGCCATCACCCAGTCGTTTGTCTGATAAATCTCAACGCCCATTTGAGCAGCCTCGCTCTCGAGCTTACTCTTTTGCGTCGGCGCTGCTAGGACAAACTCACGATAGCGCTGCAGTGCATCGAGGGCTGACTTACGCGTCGGGTAACGTTGAGTTCCATAAGGCAGGAAAAAACGTGTATACTTGAGATAACCGCCGCGCCGCATTGCTTTTGAGTAAGTTGTGTAGTAGGCGCGCGCTTCGTCTTCCGTGGGACGGAAACGCTCAAGATTGGAATCCAGAAAACACGTTCGTGCCAAAATACGCTCGCGCAAAAACTTCTCTTTTTTCTCGCACGCAGCTGGGGTGCTGATCTCGTCGAGAATAGCCATGGCGAGCTGTTCGGCTGTAGCACTTGTTCCCAAACCTTTCCTCTGGAGAAGTTCTTCTGTTTGTTTCTTAAGAAAGTCTTCCTTCATTAGGCTCACGATTTGGCGCTGCAAAACCTCATCCTGCTCAATCACCGACGTCGTCACACGAACTTCCGGATAGATACGGCGCACGCGAACGATGTAGAAGCCGTTGTGAAGCAAGGTGGGAGATGATATCACGTCCTCGGGAAGCGAAAAAACGAAATCCACAAACTTGCGGTTGTAAGGCACGTCGCGTGAGATTATTCCCACACGCCCGCCACGTGAACTGCTGGGAGCTTCACTGTAAAGCTTGGCTGCATCGTCAAAGCGCACACGGTTTTCCATAAGCTGACGATAAACATACTCTATTTCACGCCTTACCTGTTCGACGTCGGCTTGGGTCTTTGTCCCTGTGGTGGAACGGAAAATGTACTGCACATCGCGTAGTTCATCGCGCTGAAAGCTCTTCTGATGCCGAAACCCGGCTTCGATAATTTGTTCACGCGTCGGCTCAGTAAACTGGCTCGTAATCTTTTCGCGCCATGTCGCAACTACGCATTCAACCAAAACTGGACGTGCTGCCTGAGCCGCCGTTGTCTCTAACTCCGGACAAAATTCACGCGCTCGGGTTGCCATTGCCTGCTCCCATGCGCGCTCTCTGGATATTTGCTCAACAAAGCTTGCTGCGTCTTTGCGCTCCGCCTCGTCAGACCCTTTCTGCACTGTTGCGACAGGATCGGCGTACGGGTAGCGCACAACTTGACTGTAAAGTGCTATATCCTCCGCTGTCAGGTAACCACCTTCCCATTCCGCAACCTTTTCGGATGAGCTAACCTCAGAGGCCTTGATTGGCCCAAAAGATAGTGCGCCGACGATTGTCGAACAGATCATGACCTTGAGCATGTGCTTCGACACTTCTTTCCACCTCGCATTTATTAGCATGTTACGTTAAACGGCGTCTCGCGTCGGTATTCATGCCACGCAACATCTAAAGCATCCTCGAACGGAGGTTGCGTGCGGCCCCCAGAAACAAAAATTAAGGGGGAGCAGAATGGTGCCCTTCTGCTCCCCCCACGTTTTTCAGTTATGTCCGCCGCTCGGTGTTTTCCTCGCAAGCGGGCACAACTAACATCTCTTAGTAGAGGTTCCAGTCAGCAACACCCGAAGCAACAGCATTCGGAAGTTGCCATGCAGAAATCGAGTTGTTGGTGAAAAGGAAGAAGACGCGCTTGTTGGTGAGATCAATGTCTACGGCTCCCGAACCATTGATGTTTGGATTGGCACCGCCAGCCTTCTCGAGACCGCTAGCAGTTTGAGCCAGGAGGGTCTCGGTGGGAACATGATGTACCAGTCCCTTAAGATCCGTCGCGTTGGCTACAGGGTTGCCATACGTAGTCGCAACGATAAGGTTATTTCCTGGGGTCACTGCCACGGCAAAGGGACCCAACGCTGCTGGCGACGTAATCTTGCTTCCAAATGTGGTGTCCAACGTGGCATTTGCGCCGGAGACGGTGTAGCGTCTGAGAGCCGTATTCTCCGTACCAGAGGCAGCGGACTTACGCACAAAGAAGGCGTTCGTAACCTGCGGATCCCACTTTACATAGGGAATGCCGACCAAGGCGACGTCCAATGTAACATCCTGTTTGGTAAAGGTATTGCCGCCATCGGTGGAAGTAAAGATCGCGACATTGGGATTGCCCGAGCCACCAACAAGGACCTCGATGTTCGAGCCCGAGCCACGCACATCGATTGAGTCGCCATAACGAGCCGGAACGTTACTTTCGCTGTAGCTGTTGACGGGCGCTGCCGTTTCACTCGCATACGTATAGATTTTGAAAATGCTTGTGGCAGCCGCCAAGTTTATGAGGATGAGTTTGCCGTCCGGCAGGGGCTGGATGAGATTAAACAGGAAGGTACCACCGCTTACCCCCGTAATGTTCAGCATGTTTGGAGACTTTTCCGCTCCGGTAGCAGGATCAAGCCGGTAAATGGCGTTTGGCGTTCCCCGATCAGGAACAATTAGCGTATCACTCTGCGGATAATACGCCAGGCCACGAGTATTGTTGTCGTTAAGAAACCACGCAAGTGACCCACCCACATCGACCTTCCACAGTTGGTTCATCGTGTATGGCGGTTGTGCATAGCTCACTGCAGCTAGCGCCATGCTCGCAGCAGCAAGAGCGAAGGTTGTACGCTTCATGCTTGTCTTACCTCCTAATAGAGTCTTCGACAGCGGAAAATGGGCACCCATTTTCCGATTGTCTTCGCTACTTATGGTGCACTAGATAGCGTAAGTCAACTGGAAATGACACGAAATAATAAAGATTTGCAAAAAGTGGCGATGCTTAAAAATATGTGGCTTATCAATCGGTTCAATTGGCGGCTCGCTAAGAAGAATTGCCGTGCCAGTGTTAGTGTGAGGGGCGTTTTACGAAAGATTCACGTGCCTTTGGTGTCAACAATTGCCTTGACCATGTATTTTCTCGGATGCGAGGCAACGCCGCCAGATATTTCATCGCGCCCTTCGAAAGTTGCGGTGTCTCCGACTGCTTCGCCGACTACCGGTGCTGTGCAAGTGCCGCCGTTGCTGATTTCGCCGGATCTGAGCAGTGAGCCATGCGCAGTCGTGGCCTTGGAGGGCGCAACCGCAACGCTCGACCGCGTATCGTCCGACGTTCTTCGTTTGCAGATTCGCGATACGGGTGGACGAATGATTGGGGATGCCCCGGCTGCCGTGCTCTCGCTGGAAGCTGAAAAGCAAATTAGCAGCCCGCCAGATGTCGCGTTTTTTCCATTCACCTCACGTGACCTCGTGGCAAAACTTCCACACTCTGTGAATTCCCCGACCTCCGCTGCGTTGCGCTTGTTGTCCTTCAACGAATTTTCTGTGCAGGAACGTCAGGTTGTTCTGCGCTGTCCCGAAACGATTCCGACTGCACTTACCTCAGTGGAGGATTTTCTCACTTCGCCTGCAGTCCACGCCAGACGTTTACGCCAATTCATCTCCGTTCTCGAGAACGCGGTGGCGGATGCACCGGAAAAGGCTGGAACCGTAGTGGCATTCATGCTGCACTCTGCACAAGACTCCGCACGCGTCGCCGACGCCGAGGTGCAAAGCATTCTGGCTGAAATCGTCCAACTGCTAAGGGCGGCGCGGTCGTAGGTGACTCCGCAAGGGACATTGCCCAACGAGGAATTTGAGAAATTGCGGTCTGAGCTCCAGCCTCTTCTTGTCAAGATGGAGAAGTAGCCAGGCAAATTCCGCCAGCAGGGCCCTGGGCTATACGATAGTTGCTGCTGGCGACAATTCGTCGCTGCCGCCAGGGATGCGCTGGCTGGCCAAAATACTGGGCCGTCGGGGTGCCTGAAGCTAATCAGCTAAGACCTGCTTGTAAATGGCATCCACATGCGCCAAAAACTGAGAGGGATCAAAGCAGGCCTCAATCTGTGTTGGCGAGAGCGCGCCGGCAAAACGTGGGTCCTTTTCTAAATTTTCACGCAAAGTGCTGTTCTCGTCAGCCCAGGTTGCCATCGCAGCTTTCTGCACGATATCGTAGGCCTCTTCACGGGTAAGGCCTTGCTCTACGAGAGCAAGCAACACCCGCTGCGAATATATAAGACCTAGAGTGAGATTAAGGTTTTTGGCCATTTGGGCAGGATAGTAATGAAGGCCTTCCAGGACGCGTCGGCAAAGCCGTAGCATATAGTCTGTCTCTTATACACATCTGAC
>JANZZJ010000036.1 GCA_026419455.1 Candidatus Sumerlaeaceae bacterium
GATGTGTATAAGAGACAGGGACAGCGATTCTCTACGGCAACGTTAAGGCATCGCTAGCGATTTCTGGCGGAGTACACAGTGCTACCGACGCCATCAAGGCACTGATGGCTGGGGCCAGTGCTGTGCAGCTAGTATCAGCCCTCCTCAGACATGGTCCCGAGTATCTTGCAACGATCCGGCAGGGCGTTCAGGCATGGATGGAAGAACATGAGTATGAGTCCGTCTCTCAGATGGTTGGCAGCATGAGCCTGCAAAAATGCTCAGATCCTGCAGCATTTGAGCGGGCAAATTACATGCGCGTTCTCCAAAGCTACAAGATGTAGCACAACTGCGGCAAATTTCGCGGCGCTGGGTTGTTTCCCAGCGCCTTTTCTTTTTCGAGTAAGGGCCTGCGTTGCTTTTTGAGGGTAGAATACGAGCAACCGACTCATGAGAAATGTAGATGCTTAGGAGGAGCAACATCATGATTGAGAGACTCACCGACGAAAAAATCAGCGCTTGTCTTGAGAAGGTCTCCTGCTGGAGACGCCAGGGAGAAACGATCATACGGGACGTGACGTGCAGGAGCTTCCGAGATGCTCTTTCCCTCGTAAATGAGATTGGGCAGCAGGCGGAGCAAGCAGACCACCATCCGGATATTCTCCTCCACAGTTGGAATAAAGTGCGCGTTATTCTCTCCACACACAGCGCCGGAGGACTAACCGCAAAAGATTTTGAGTTGGCTTGCTCTATTGAGCCTGTGATTGCTGAATACGAAAGATCGAAGTAAGCGCTTTTTAAAGTCCATTTCGTCAATTACGTAGAAGGATGAGTTGTTTATTTATTACTGGAACTGATACCGGCTGTGGGAAAACAGTCGTCACTGCGTCGCTGGCAAAGGCTCTCGCTGCTCGGGGCGTTGATGTTGGGGTAGCGAAACCTTTCGCTTCGGGTTTAGACCCGGAGACACCCGAAGAGATATCGGACATCCGTTACTTGCAACGGGCTGCTGGGCTGAACGAACCGTTAGAGCAAGTTTGCCCCATCCGTTTGCGCCTGCCTTTGGCACCGGCTAACGCGGCGCCGCTGGAAGGAAAGCAACTCAACATAGAAATGGTCGCCAGAGCCATGCGCCGCTACATGTCTTGTCACAAAATAACACTTATAGAGGGGATCGGCGGGGCTGCGGTGCCTCTAACGGAAAGTTACCTGGTGAGCGATTTTGTTAAGGATTTGGCAGTCCCTGTGCTCATCGTATCGAGAAGCGCCCTCGGCACAATTAACCACACGCTACTCACAGTGGAGCATCTTCGCTCGAAAAACGTGACCATTTTCGGCCTAGCGTTTAACCGAATCCATGGTGGCGCGCTTGATCTGGCCGAAGAAGTGGGGCCACCGCTAGCTGCACGAATAGCTGGTGTAAGAAATTTTGGGATTGTGCCTTTCGTGTCGGGGACTCATCCAGACACTCCGCCCCCGATTGAAGACCTCCCTGTTTTTTCGGACACAATAATGGAAATAGCTGAGGAGCTATGCTCGAGTACGCATTAGGTCCGCGGCGAGATAAGAGATACCAAGCGCTGTCCGGCCGCGAGCAGGTAGTTTCGTAGGTTTCCGCTCGTAGCTGCATGGTTAAGCATGCGGGCGATATAGCGAGGCCGAACGTACATCTTCATGAGCGCCCGTTTACGCCACTCTGTCAGTTCGCGAGAGGAAAGTTGATAAGTCCTCACCGCTGCCACAGCGTAACCACCCTCTTCAGGTTTTTCGAGTTCGAAGAGATTATCGCGGCGGGCAATCTCAAAAAATTCTGTACCGGGCAGAGGATAAGCGATGTTGAAGTCGAAGAAATCAGTATCGAGAGATCGGGCAAACCGATAGCATTCCTCGAGAGTCTCACGGGTTTCCCACGGAAGCCCAATAACGAAAAACCCATGCACTTTCAAGCCGTGACGCCGGCAAATACGAACGGCGTCGTAAGCTTTTTCGACACGCGCTCCCTTTTTCATTTTATCGAGGATCTCCTGGGAGCCGTGCTCAAACCCAAAAGCGACAACCCAACAGCCAGCTTTTTTCAGCCATGCAGCTCGTTCGTCGTCAATGGTGTCCACGCGTGAGTTGCATCCCCAGTGGATATTGAGTCCCTCGTCCACAATGGCCTTGCAGAGCTCAATGAGCCAACGCTTGTGGAGAGTAAATGTGTCGCCGTGAAAGAGGAAGTCTCGGATACCAAATTCGTTGACACAGATGCGGAGCTCCTCCATCACGTGGGCAACGCTGCGCTCGCGGACCCGGAATTCGAACATGGAGCCAGCGGGGCAGAACACGCATTTTGCGGGACATCCGCGCTGGGCATAGATGGCCCCAATGCGCCGTCCGTTTTCTGGGCTGAGGTAGAGATCAAGGTCGAGGAGGTCGTAGGCTGGCAGCGGGAGCTGGTCGAGCGGTTCGATCAAAGGACGCGGCGGGTTGCGTTTTATTGATCCATCGGCACCACGCCAAATGAAGCCAAGTATTTCTGTGGGGGGCGTATCGCGCAGGAGGTCGAGAAAGGTTAGCTCCGGTTCACCATCGACAATGCCATCAAGTTGGGTGTACTCCGTTAACACTTGTTCCGCGAGATACACAAGGGACTCCCCTTTACACACAATGCGCACATCCGGCCGAATTTGACGGGCAAGCAGGGCCGCCTCCATGTCGTCGCGGATGGTGTGGACTGTGGAGGGAAAGAACACAAAGTCCGGACGAAAGAGGTTAAGATCAGCCAGATATTGCTGACGCGTTGCG
>JANZZJ010000165.1 GCA_026419455.1 Candidatus Sumerlaeaceae bacterium
GGGCATCTGACTAGCAGTTCTGAGTCAGGGGCAATGTCTTACCATCATAACCGTCCTACTTCTCAAAGGCCTCGTGGTGTGAAACGAAGCTGTTCAACTGGGGAAAACGCTGATGCAGAGAACGAAGAGCGTGACGTATTACCTCGTGCGACATATCCAGTTCCGCGCTCTGTAACAACGTAGCAGCTTGAGCATAGTCGCCTCGAAGTGCCAACCTTTCTGCATGCTGAATGATGCTAATGCCCTTTGCCTTCTGCAGCTCAGGACTGGTTTTCTCGAGATGTTTCGTCAATGAAACCAGCACCTCCGTTTCTGTAGATAGAAGCGTGTATGGATGGGATTTCAATAGGTTAACAATCTCCCTTCGCGCTGACACATGCGCTTGTTGTCGTATCAATTCTATGCTTTTTCGTATGGCCTGCGCCTCTTCGCTGATCGCAAGGACCTGCAGATGGAGTTGGGCAATTTCACCGCACGTAGGGGAGTAGGCTAGTCTCCGGAACTCGTCAGCGGCTTGTGGTGTGAGCCCCATACTAAGTCCCCATTTCGCAAGTTGGTATCGCCCGTAATGATCTTCCTCGTCTAACCGAGCTCTTTTCTCGCGATACTCTGTGATGAGGCGCAACTCCGCCATAAGGTCAGGATAGTCAGCTTCAAACTTAATGATTAGATTATTGGCACTATGAAAGTTGTTTGCTTCCAAAAGCACCCGATGGTGTTCACGCAAAACTGCGGAAAGATCCCATGGAAGTTGATAAATGCCGACGAGGTCCTCTAAAGTTTCGCACACGTGCACTAAGGCTGAGGTACTACCTCTATCTTGGGCTAAACGAATGACGTTATAGAAGGTAGCGCGTCTTTCGTCTTCGGGAATGGTCGAAAGATATCTAATGATTTGTTGGGCTACGTCGCTCGTAGAGCTGGAGTCGGTCAAAACCGCATCTGCCATCATGACCCGCGCCACTACATCTGTGAAAAAATCCCTCTCGCTTGGACCGAGTTTCGAGCGGTTGAAGCTAAGCGCAGCTCCACAGTCGAGCAGGGGCACCCAAGTCAGGGCTGAACCTTGACCGCCACCATTACACGTTGACGCAAAATAGTGCTTCTTCAGCTCGGGAGGGAGAGACGTGAGCCAGCCGCGCTGAACTGACCTCACAACAAGTTGGACGGCACAAGTTGTCTCCTCAGCTCGAAGTGCCATTTCAATCACTGCGGAGAGTAAATGTGGCGGTGGAGGCCGTGTGCGATATTGGAGCAGATCGCATAGAGCGGAGGTTACGCTTGAGGGGAACGTTGAAAACTGCCTTTCGATCAAATCCCAATGCGTCAGGATCTTTGAATCTGCCCACTCCAGATCCGGTGGCTCTAATGGTGTCTTACTGGCGAGGATTCTCACAGCCATCAAAGCGTCGTTCGAAGAAAGAGCGGACTCTACTTCGCCCCGTAAGGGGGACTGGATCAAATTTGAGTTGTACTCGATATTTCGAATTTCTTCGCGGCGAAAGGCAAGCACCCCCAGATTAGTCTGCAGGTGAACAACTTGTGTTGTTTCTGCGATGATCCGCCCCTCAATGCGTTTCCCGTTTTGAAGCCTGATCGTTTCAGCGTTGGAGAGAGAGGTGAACAAGACAAAAACACCGATTGCTGCCACACCAAGCGCACTTGCCGAAGCTCGCCCAATGAGGAAAAGCACTGAAAAAATCATTTCGGTCATCCAGCAAGGAGAATTCTGCAAGCGGCCTCGCAATTGGCATGCAATTGATGTATGCTCGCCTCTTCCACTTTTAAATGTCTCGGTTCGGCACCAATGTTGCAGCGTTCAAAGGATGACGGATGGCAACACGCCAAAAAACACTACTAAACATGCAGTAACGGTAAGCACTGCATCGCGAAGCTTATCGCGCTGAATTTTCATTTCAATTCCTTCACTGGCCGACATGAAGAGCTGGGCGATAATTCTACCGTAATAATACACGCCAATCGCGCTACCCACAAGTGCCCAAAGTACTGGCCACAGATAACCAGCACGCACAGCCTCCAAAAACAGGTAAAGTTTTGCCAGAAAACCGATTGTTGGCGGAATGCCGGCCAAACTGATGACGAACACCAGAAGCAGCCAGGCAGCGAGTGGATGCCGCTTCAGCAGTCCTCGCAGATCCCTAAGGTAAAGTGGTCGGCCGTCCTCGAGCTGGGAGAAAACAGCAAAAGCGCCCAGGGCCGCGAGTGAGTAACCAACAACATAGAACCATATGACTTGCACGAGTGGAGTCGCACCAGTCGCCGCGGCAGGCCAAGATGCTTGTAGTGCGAGATAGCCTGTAAGTATGTAGCCCACGTGGGCTATTGATGAATACGCCAGAATCCTTTTAGGCCGCTGTTCTAAAAGACCAAGAAGATTCCCTATGATGACGCTCAAAACGGTGACTCCGTACAAAAGATCGCCGTGAGTTTTCAAGACAACCGCCAAGGGAAACAAAGCTGCGATGACAGCTCCTTTCGATGCAGATGCTATTACACCGCTAATGGTCGACGGGGCTGCATCATAGACATCGGGTGCCCACATGTGAAACGGTACGACTGCCAGCTTGAAGCCGATTCCGACAAGGAAGAGCGCCAACCCAATTTTCACAATGGGACTCAAATAAAGCCCATCAGAAAACTGTTTGGCGAGCTCTGAAGTATTTATAGTTCCCGATGCTGCGTAGAGGAGTGCTAGCCCAAAAGCCAAAAAGGCGCTCGCAAAGCTGGCCAATACTAGGTACATGACTCCGCCACGCAAATTGGCTCGCGAGGAATAACGGAAAGCGATAAGTACATACAAAGCAAGTGACAGCGTTTCGATGCCCAGGAACAAGGCCGCGAGGTTTGCACTGCGAGCAAGCACAAGCATCCCCAACACGGCATATTGCACCAAGGCGTACCATTCGCCGGCGTGCGTTGCAGGTGCTGACTCGACAAGAACAATCCACCCTCCGATCCCCAGAAACAGAAGCGAAAATGCGACTGTTAAACTATTCCAGACGACCCACGGACTGGTAGTCAGCAAACTGGCAATAAAAATGACAGAAGCGCCAGCGAGGACAAATGTTACAAGAGACAGCCAGCGAACAAAATCGCGCCCAGCTTTCGTGTCTTGCCATGCCCCAACGAGAAGAGCGGTGGTTCCACCAATCCCCAGCAGAAAATCAGGAAGATAGGATAAGTACTGACTCACTGAGTGCCCTCCGACGAGATCACATACTTTTCGGCTGTACCAATTATGGCACTGCGTGCTGAAATCAAAGTCGTCGCCAGTTCTTGCGGCCCGCGTAATGGCGAGGTCACAACAGGCGCCCAAGAACGTCCCAGTCGGGGAACGAGATTATCTGGAGGATAGTAGAGCGGGGCCGTGACAAACTTAGGAAAAACCCCGATAGCAACCAAAGCCACGCAAAGAATCCCTAAGGCAAAGACTTCGTTCACATGAAGGTCTTTAAAATTTCGCCATGGCCGAGCTGTCGGCCCGTGCATCGTTGCAATGAACAGACGCAGCGAGTACGCAGCGGCAAAAAGCACTGCGAGTGCAGCAAGTACTCCCAAGGCATGATCCATTTGGAACGTACCTCCGATCACGTAGAGCTCTCCCACAAAATTGCCTGTTCCCGGGATACCCAATGATGCGAATGCAAAGAAAAGAAGGAAAGCTCCCATGGCCGGGGCGTACTGCCATAGACCTCCGAACGTTTCGAGGTTGCGGGTGTGGGCTCGGTGTTGCAAAATGCCTGCGAGCAGGAACAATCCACCCGTTGCTAAGCCGTGGTTGACCATTTGCAGCACGGCTCCCTGATATCCTGCGGCATTTCCCACGAAAAGCCCCAGCACCACAAAACCGAGGTGACTGATGCTAGAATAAGCAACGAGCCGCTTGAAATCGCGTTGAGCAAAGGCCACGATTGCTCCGTAGTAAATTCCAATAAAGCTTAACGCGATGAGAAGGGGCGCAAAAGCTTCTGCCGCATGGGGAGTCATTGGTATGGCCAAACGCATGAGGCCATACACACCGGTCTTGAGTAGCACACCCGCTAAGACCAGACTCCCCGCCGTCGGAGCCTGCGTGTGGGCATCGGGTAACCACGTGTGCAGAGGAAACAGCGGGATCTTGACAGCAAATGCTATAAATAACCCAAGAAATACCCACCATTGTTCTGTGGCGGTCAATTTCGTTTGCACAAGATCGTCAATGGCGAAGCTCGCTGGGAGTCCCTGCTGGATGCGGATGACATAAACGTAAAGAATCGCAGCTAGCATAAAAATACTACCACCAAAAGTGAAAAGCAGGAACTTATAGGCCGCACGTTGCTTGTCCTCATGGCCCCAGATC
>JANZZJ010000202.1 GCA_026419455.1 Candidatus Sumerlaeaceae bacterium
GTATCCGTCTTCGAGGCTACTCAATTCCTTAAGAAATTCATTCATCTGGCGAGCAAAGATGTACTCTGCGTTCTTTTGCTCCTGCCGGATTGCATGGACACACGAGTCAATGAGCGTAGCATCCTCGAGGATAGCCAGTTGAGGCGTGTATATTTCCGCGTGTTTTTCATCCAGCTCGCGGGCGACTTGCTCCCGGAGCTTGATAAGCTCCTGCTTTGACTGGTCTACGGCTGCCAGGAAGCGCTGTACTTCTCTTTCAATTTCCGCGACAGGGACTTCCCGTTGCTCGGTTCGCAACGTTCCCAAGCTAGCACACAGATATGCTCGACCAACAGCAATACCAGGTGAAACTGGAATACCGTAGAGAATTTTTTCTTCGGGTATCATTTGTACGATTTTCTGTAGACTCTGCAACAACGCCGAGTCAATGCTTTGAATTCAACAATTTGAATAAGGGAAATTGTTACTAATCTTATCAGGGTGAGTGAACCTTGGGAAATCGGGATGCCCTCGGACTTATTGAAACGCGAGGCTACGTTGGCCTGATTGCCGCAACGGATGCAGCTGCGAAAGCAGCAGAAGTGCGCGTCGTTGCGAGACAAAAAGCGGATGGTGGGCTTGTGACAATCTTCCTCCACGGCGATGTCGCCTCGGTCAAAGCGGCTGTGGAGGCAGGTTCCCGCGCGGCTCAGATGATTGGTGAGCTAATCTCTGCCCATGTTATCGCCCGCCCAGCAGAAGGAATTGATTTGCTCGAAGGGCCGAGCATTGGAGGCAATATGGCACCGACAGCCGAGCGTAAGAAGAAGTAAGAGACAGCTGTGCCGAAACTCTCCTCGTCCATCCAGCGCCTATGAGCCAGACAATACCGCAAGAAATTGGAATATTGGCTGGTGCGGGGGATTTCCCCAAGCTCATTGCCAAGGCTGCTGCCAGCCAAGGCGTCCGCGTCTTCATCCTGGGAATCAAAGGTTTTGCAGACCACAATCTGAGTGATGTGGCCAGTGAGATTGCATGGCTTGAACTCGGACAACTCAACAAAGCCATCGAGTTGCTTCATCAGCATCGCATCTCGAGCCTCATTTTCGCCGGTAGAGTGCCTCACACCACGATTTTCCAATACCGGCATTTTGATTTGCGCGCGATGAAACTTCTTGCTAAAGCGGCAAACCGGAAAGCCGACACCTTGCTGAACCTTCTGTCGGAAGAATTTGAGAATGAAGGAATTCACGTCATCGATTCCAGTCTTTTTTTAAAATCCCTCATGCCGAAGCCCGGTTTGCTCACGCCCCGGCGCCCTCTGACTGAGGCCGAGATAGAGGATGTGGAGTTTGGTTTTCCCATCGCAAAGGTGGTTGCCGGCCAAGACATTGGCCAAACAATCGTCGTTAAAGAGAAGTTGGTAGTGGCGGTTGAAGCAGCCGAAGGCACCGATGAGTGCATTGCGCGAGCCGGAAAGCTGGCTGGACCGGGCTGCGTGGTTGTGAAAGTAAGCAAGCCTCAACAGGATTTTCGCTTCGACATCCCTGTCGTCGGCAAGAAAACTATTGAAACGATGACTGTCGCCGGAGCAAGCGTGCTAGCTATCTCAGCGGGAGAGACTCTCGTTTTTGATCAAGAACACGTCATCGCTGAAGCTGAGAAAAAAGGAATTGGGATCATAGCGCGGTAAAAATAAATTTGCTTAAATTTGGGTAGTTCAAAAGCGCGCTGAGACGGCACACGAGGCGACGTAGCCAAGTGGTTAAGGCGGAGGTCTGCAAAACCTCTATTCAGCGGTTCGAATCCGCTCGTCGCCTCCACCTTTCTATGTAAAGATGATCTGTTGACAAAAACTTTCATTCCCCCGTCCTTAATGACAACAACGTAGAAGTTCCTGAGAGGCAAACTAACCAGTATGTCGCCGAGAAAACGCATCTGCCCTCATGCCCCTCAAATTCGGGCTCTTCTCCAGATATTCGCTGCTTTGCTGTCGCCGCGTCAGCGCATGTGCCTAGTAGCTCACCATCTCGAGGGAAGAAGTTTGTCGGAGATAGCCCGCGAATTGGGCATCAGCCGACAGGCAGTGTTGGACACCGTCCGGCACGGAGAAAACCACCTCATTAAAATTGCCAATTGTCTGGCAGCCGTTGGAATGAGCCTGACAGGCGAGTCTCCGCCACAGATGCCGAAACTGGAGGCAGTGATTCACGCTCTTGACGATCTTCGCGATCGCGTCGCCCGCGAGGGTATCATCTATTCACCTCGGTGGATCGTGGACGAGCTGGACAGGATCCTGGCCGCGCTGCGGCTTGCCCATGAACATCAAGAAACATCTAAATGCAGCGACACTTAAAGTTTCACCACACGCGCAGATCCGGACAAACCGGCCGTGGCATTACGGGTATCAACCACCAGCGAGGCGTTTTTCAATATTTTGTCGTAATCGATAACTTTATGATTTGTAACGATAACAACGCAGTCAGCTTTCTTAAGCTCTTCGTCTGTTAATTCTACAGACGCCAGCTTATACCCGTCTTCATTGAGCAGCGGCACAAAAGGATCGTAATAGAGAACCTCAGCTCGTAGCTCCCGAAGCAGACCCATAATATCCAATGCCGGGCTTTCGCGCACATCACGGACGTTCGGCTTGTAGGCAACACCTATAATGAGAATCCTACTACCGTGCACGGGTTTCCGTTCGTCATTGAGCGCCCGGACAACTTTATCCACCACAAAGTGCGGCATGTAACCATTAACTTCGCTTGCCAGTTCGATAAAACGAGCCGTGTAGTTCAAAGTTTTCAACTTCCAGGCCAAGTAATGGGGATCAATGGGAATGCAATGCCCCCCAAGGCCCGGGCCAGGATAAAATGCCATAAACCCAAAAGGTTTAGTGGCAGCAGCTTGAATAACCTCCCAAACATCAAGCCCAAGCTTGTCGCACATGAGAGCGACTTCGTTCACAAGGCCGATGTTCACACTGCGGAAAGTATTTTCCAAAAGCTTCACCATCTCCGCACATCGGCTCGAGCTTACCGGAATGACAGTGTCGAAAATCTTTGAATAGTAATCTACACAACGTCGGGTGCACTCCCGGGTTACTCCCCCAACAATTTTAGGGGTGTTTTTTGTTGTGTACACCTTGTTGCCGGGGTCAACACGCTCAGGGGAAAAAGCCAAAAAGAAATTTTCTCCTACGCGGAAATTGGGACGAGAAAATCTAGGCACCAGAAGTTCATCCGTTGTGCCGGGATAGGTGGTACTTTCTAAAATAATAATGTGTCCTTCGCGCAGGCGTGGCGCTATCTGATCCGCCGCACTCACAATGTAGGAGACATCGGGATCTTTCGTCTTCCGAAGAGGTGTCGGCACGCAAATGCTGATCGCCGACAATTCCGCAACAATATCCCAATCACTGGTAGCTTGAATCCGCTTCTCAGCAACGAGTTGCGCGAGAGTCTCACTATCAACGTCTTCGATATAGTTTTGTCCTGCATTGATCGCAGCGATTTTTCGTTCGTCCACATCTATTCCATAAGCTTCAAACCCGCTTTTCGCCATCTCCACGAGAAGGGGTAGTCCAACATAGCCTAACCCAACCACACCGACTTTCATATTCCCGAGCCTTTCTCCAACAGTGTTCTCGCACCAGAGATTGAAGATGTGAGAGACCGCAATGGTTCTGTTACGTTTGGCTAGACTGGAAGATTCAAAAGCTTGTATGAGTCAACACAAGCTTTCGATCACATAACAGGGCGAGGTTATTCTCCTGTGGATGCAGCAAAACTTTTAGAAAGAGTCAAGTTCGACGATCGCGGACTTATCGCGGCAGTAGTCCAGGACCATGAAACCGGCGAAGTGCTTATGGTAGCATGGATGAACCTTGATGCCTTGAAAAAAACCCTCGAAGAGGAACGGGCATGGTATTGGAGTCGCTCGCGACAAAAGCTCTGGCTAAAAGGGGAATCCTCAGGACACATACAAACGGTTAAAGAAGTTCGTCTCGATTGTGATGGCGACGCCGTTGTCCTGAAGGTTTCCCAGGAAGGCGGCGCCTGCCACACCGGTTACCGGTCATGCTTTTATCGCAAGGCAACCGAAATCGGTTGGGTAGAAGAAGGACAGCGAGTGTTTGATCCAGAAAGCGTCTATAAACACTCTTAACGAAAGCGAAACCTTATGGCTTTGGGGACAGAACATATAAAGCCTTCGCAAAGAGAGTTTTTGGAGAAGGCTGCGAGGGGTAACGTCATTCCCGTTTATGCCGAGATTCTCGCCGATATGGAGACTCCTGTATCGGCTTATAAGAAAGTGGGGCGCTCGCCATTCTCGTTTTTATTGGAGAGCGTGGAAGGTGGTGAAACTGTTGGACGTTACAGTTTTTTGGGGGCAGAGCCACGACTCGTCTTGCGAGCAAAAAACCATGAGGTGGAGGTCATAGGTCCGGGTGGCAACCGGCATAAATTCACATCGGAGCAACCATTGAGCGCTCTGCGGCACATCATGCGCCAATATACGTATGTGCCAGATCCGAATCTTCCTCCTTTTTGCGGTGGTGCCGTCGGCTACGTTGCCTATGATGCAGTGCGGTATCTAGAGAACATAGGAACTAAGGCCGAGGATGACCTTGGCCTGCCTGATTTGTATTTCATGGTAACGGATACGGTGCTCATATTTGACCATGTCCGTCATCGCATGATCATTCTGTCCAACGCAGTCATAGATGAAACCACACCAGCGGAGGTGGCTTACAGCCGCGCAGTCGAGAAGATTTTGGCGCTGCGTCAGCAACTCCGCGGTTCCTCCCTACAGGAAGAAAATGTGTCTTGCCCCCTTGCTGGCACACCTGTGTCCAATTTCCCACGAGATGTGTTTGAGACAACCGTAGAACGCTGCAAGGAGTATATACGTTCCGGCGATATATTTCAGGTGGTTCTTAGCCAGCGCTTTGAAGTGCCACTTGGAGTACCGCCGTTCGACGTATACCGCGCCCTGAGGGCCATAAACCCGTCGCCATACATGTTTTATCTTCAGTTTGAAGGATTAGCCCTGGCTGGCTCAAGCCCTGAAATCCTTGTTAAGTTAACAGGAAATGCGGTACAGCTACGGCCTATTGCTGGCACACGCAGACGGGGAGCCACAAAGGAAGAAGATCTTGCCCTGGAGCGTGAACTCCTTGAAGACGAAAAAGAGCGCGCCGAACACATCATGCTTGTGGATTTAGGTAGAAACGACTGCGGGCGCGTATGCGAATACGGCTCAGTCCGCGTGGACGACCTTATGGTCGTTGAACGCTATTCCCACGTCATGCACATCGTTTCCAATGTTGTTGGCAAGCTCAGAACTGGGCTGGATGCTTTCGATGTCTTCAACGCTGCTTTTCCTGCCGGAACCGTGACGGGGGCGCCTAAAATTCGGGCGATGCAAATCATCGAGGAGCTTGAGCCTGTCCGGCGTGGCCCTTACGCCGGCGCAGTTGGTTATTTCAGTTTCAACGGAAACCTCGACGCGTGCATTACAATTCGCACGGTCGTCATTACAAATAATAAAGCCTACATTCAGGCAGGAGCTGGAATTGTTGCAGATTCTGTACCCCCTAACGAATACCGCGAAACAATCAATAAAGCTACCGCGATGATGCGTGCACTGGAACTGGCTCAGAAGGGACTGGAGTAGAAATGATCCTTGTCATCGACAACTACGACTCGTTCACATACAATCTCGTACAGTACCTTGGGGAGATCGTCCGGTGGCCCGAAGTTGCCGGTAAACTCGGTGAAGTACCAGAGATTCGCGTTGTGAGAAATGATAAAATCACTGTGGAAGAAGTTTCGGCTAGCCAACCGAGCCACATCGTGATTTCACCCGGACCCTGCACACCAACCGAGGCCGGAATTTCTCTCGAGGTGGTACGCCAACTGGGCCCCACGACCCCTCTTTTGGGTGTGTGTCTCGGCCACCAGAGCATTGGCCAAGCATTCGGCGGTAAGGTCGTCCGTGCTTCTGTGATTATGCATGGAAAGACAAGCGAGATCTACCATACAGGTGCCGCTCTCTTCCGCGAAATTCCATCGCCGTTCACCGCCACCCGCTATCACTCGCTTATTGTGGAACGCGAGTCACTACCCGAATGTCTTGAAGTAATCGCATGGACAGAGGACCAAACCATCATGGCACTGCGGCATCGGGATTTCCCCGTCTGGGGCGTTCAGTTTCATCCTGAATCGATCCTGACCACAGTGGGAAAACGGCTGCTGGCAAATTTCTTACTCCTTGGCTAGTTGTTGCTGGCAGCCCATAGCGTTGGCGAAACCTTGCATATTTCAGTCAGGGGTGAGACGCTTGTATTGCGGCCTGCGTTCGACTATCGGTAGAGCCGAGCCAGCTGTGCGCGGGGATAGTAATGCCGCAGAATAGCATCGTAATGAAAGCCTTTCTCTGCCATGGACCACGCACCCATCTGGCACAATCCAACCCCGTGACCTGAGCCAGCCCCGAAAAACTCGACACTTTCCACCACCCCACTTTTCGTCGCGACACGAACTACGAACAGCCCACTTGGGAGGTCAAACTGCTTGCGGATGGGGAGCTCTTTTTCTATGATCTTTACACCCGTTGCAGTGAGCACTGCCACTCTCCGCACCCGACCACTCGGACGTCTCTCGACGACTTTTACGTCCTGCACATTGGTACCAAAAAGCCGCTGGAGGTCGGTTGCGGTGAAACTTTTCGTCCACCGGTAATATTTACGCGCGTATGCTGGAAACAGAGCATTAGAAGGGTCACAAAAGCATGCCGCTGGAGGGTGACTTAAAAACGATTCCATTTCCTCTTCCGACCGAAACGATGGAGCGTCGTTGCGAGCTAAACCGTCCCACACAGGCTCTAGCCCTGCTACCGGAGGACTATCCCAAACATCCTCGGCACCGGCTGTGATGCCGCCACACATGGTGTGAAAAACAGCATCTAGTATTCCGCCCTCCGCCACTAATACCTCGCCCTTGGTGTCATAGGCCGCTTGCCTCATTTCGGCGGTTATACCCGCAGTTCCTTGATAGGCCATGCAGTGCTCGGACGAACACAAATCATAACCGTCACCGGCATGCCGCCCGAGTTTGAGCTTGTGGATAGCTTCGCTTCGGGCCACAACCGCTTGCGCTTTCAAAGCCTCGTAAGGTGCTGACCCAATTTCGGCCTTTAAAACGCATGCGATGTAGTCATCGAGAGGAATTTCGTTTATAGCGTTAAGGCGTCCGTTAGACAATCCCATCCGTATGACGCCAGCGTACGTGCGTCCATTAATTTGTATTTCACTAGCAGAATTTTGACTGGCGAAGGAAACAGATAAACAATTTAACATCTGACCATCGCACGTAATCCTGAGTCGACCTCCTTCGATGTTAATGACGGCTTTGCGGCATAAAATCGGGGCTTGCTTATTAGTGCCATCCGCGGGCTCAACTGAAAGGGGCAAGTTTGATGCCACTCGGACGGGAAGCGTCAGTCGACCTAGTCCAATCCGAACTTGTCCGTGCCGCGCAGCTAGCTCTTCAATCTGGGCCGAAATGGTTGCGGCTAACAATCTCCCAGCTACCAACATGAGGCATGCCAAGAGTATGGGAATCTCACCGCTCCGACGGCATTTGGATTTGTATTGTCGACCTTGTCCTTTACTGCGAAATACCAAAGTTCCTCCCATAAGCTGCCGGCCCACCTGTTGCTTCTCTGAGCTTTTGTTCCATGAGCAATGCTGGATTTATTCCAGAATTTTTTAGCCGTTGGGTCAATGCCGCCATCTCGACTATAATAGAGATGTTTCTGCCCGGTTGGACTGGGATCACATACTTGGGTATTTTGACGTCGAAGAAGGTATGATACTCTGTTTCTATTCCCAACCTCTCGTACTCCTTGCCATCCTGCCACGGCTCGAGAAGTACGACTAGATCTACTCGCTTCTCCTCAACAACAGATGCTGCTCCAAAAAGTTTTTCCACATTAAGAATTCCAATGCCTCGAATTTCCATGTGGTATTTAATAATATTTGGGCTGTAGCCGATGATGTCGTAGCGTGAGAGTCGACGAAGAATGACAACATCATCTGCGACAAGGCGATGGCCTCTTTCCACCAACTCCAATGCGCACTCACTCTTCCCCACCCCACTCTGCCCCATTAAGAGCGTTCCCATTCCGTAAACGTCAACTAGTTCGCCGTGAACTTCAGCTTCCGGTGCAAAGTATCTCTCCAGAAAAGCATTAAGTAAGCTGACGAGACGAGTAGTCGGCAATCGAGTAGTTAGCAAAGGAACCTGATGCGCATCGGCTTGGGAAATTAATTCGTTAGGAATCATGTTGCCGTTGGTGATGATAAAACAGGGAATTTCATATTCGAGAATTCGTCTAAACCGCTCGCATCGCTCCTGTGGTGGTAAGCTCTGAATATAGGACATTTCGGTGTTGCCGATGATTTGAACGCGGTCGTGGGAAAACACATCGAAAAACCCTGCAAAGGCTAATCCCGGCCGCGTAATCTCGGCTGTACGGATAACGTTTTTCAGCCCGCCCTCCCCTGCCACCAGTTCCAGCTCCATGTCTTCTCTGCTGCCCTTCAGAAGAGCTTCAACGGTCAGCTCCTTGCCCGGCATGCTCTAATTCTCCCCTAATAAAATCGTAAACTCCATGAAGAACGCGCCGGTGAGGAGAAGCAAGTGGCAATTCTTCCAGATGCTCAAGAGTGACCCACATCAAGCCATTGCCGCTGCAAGAAACGTTTTCTGTAACATCCTCTCTGTTGCGCAGCGGAACGTAAAGGATATCGGCGTGAATTCGGTGTCGCGTGATAGAAAATTGCATTGTAAAAATTCTCTTAGCCACCCGCAAAAACTTAGCCCACTCCCCACCTTCTTGGGCTTTTCTGGGGCCTCGAACAACTTCCTCAAAGGGAAAGCCGAAGAGTCCAGCATGCCATTGATCATCCGAGAACCTGCGCACAAGTAACGCCGGCGGAACTTCACAAGTCCTAAAAACCCAAATCCGCCACTTAAGGTGTACAACAGCTGTCCTTTGAGAAGAACTCCGTCTCATCTCCGCCCGCCCGCGCGACTCCTTAAAAGCTGAACAATACTCCACGACGGGACATCGATCGCATTGCGGAGCGCGCTCGGTACAAATAAGAGACCCAAGTTCCATCAAGGCGTAATTGAATTCCCTGTACCCTCGCCTAGGAAGCAAAAGCTGAGCGCATTTCCAAAGTGCCGTTTCGGAGACATTCGAAAACTTCTCTATCGCTAACAGGCGCCGCATGACTCGTCGCGTGTTAGCTTCAATAATCGGAAGTCGACGGTTAAATGCAAAGCAGGCGATCGCATTTGCTGTATAGGGGCCTATACCTGGTAGGCACTGCAGTAGTTTCTCGTCCCTAGGAATACTTCCTTTGTAATGGTTCACAATAATTCGAGCTGCACGATGAAGACATCGCGCCCGTCGATAATAGCCGAGTCCCGCCCACCGTCTCAAAACGTCGAGCTCATCTGCTGCAGCCAGACTCTCGACGGAAGGAAATGCCGCAATGAACCGCAAATAATATGGCAGCACCGTCGCCACCGTCGTTTGTTGAAGCATAACCTCAGAGACCCAGATAAGGTAAGGGTCCGACGTCTGGCGCCAAGGCAGCTCACGCGCATTCAGCCGATACCACCGACGGAGCGAGCAATAGAATTCTCTCTCTGCCGCAAGCAAATTGACAATGGAGTCTATCGTGTTCACGCGATTAAGTATTACTGACAGTGAAACCGGAATTTTCAGTCATCATACCCAACTGGAATGGAGCTGCATTCTTGCGGCGGTGCCTGAGCGCGACCACTATTTCCGCTTCCGCCAGTGGGCTTACTCATGAAATTATCGTAATTGATGATGCCAGTTCCGACGAAAGCGTTGCAATAATAAGCAACGATTTCCCTAACATTAGACTCATCAGGAACGAAAAGAACGTAGGTTTTGGTGCGTCGATTAATAAGGCTGTTTCCCTGGCAACGGCTCCCCTCGTTGTACTGCTCAACAATGATCTCTCTCCACGCGAGCAAATGCTACACGAGCTCGTGTGGCCTCTTGAAAATGATCCCGGGGTCTTTGCTGTGAGCGGAAAAACAGTGGACTGGTACAGCGGCGAGCCTAATCATGTGAATATGTTTGCAAAATTCATCGATGGCAACTTCCGCTTAGCGTATGAAAACTCTGCAACATTGACGGAAACCATGTTTTTTCAGGGTGGGTCTTGCGCCTTACGCCGAGAGCAGTTTCTCGCTTTCGGTGGCTTCTCTTCCATCTACCACCCTGGCTATTGGGAAGACTACGATATTTCGTACCTAGCTCTGAAGAGTGGTTGGCGTATTCTCTACAATCCGAAAGCTCTAGCAGCGCATGTCGGTCAGGGTAGCATGAAAAGAGCCTATGGTGCTGAACGGATTCGCGTCGTGAAACTGCGGAATCGGCTTCTTTTTCAGTGGGTCAATTTTTCCGACCCTCCAGTTGTGAGCGCGTCTTGTCGTTATCTGCCGTGCACACTGGCTCACGCCACAGCCCAAGCGAATAATGCCGAAATTTTGGCTTTCCGCGAAGCGTTAAAAAAACTGCCTGAGGTAGAAAAGTTGCGACAAGCAAGAAAGCGGTGGTGGCGGTTCGGAGACCAAGAGCTCTTCGCGAGATTTGCCAATAGAGGAAATCTTTGCTGATCAAGACGAGGTACATTAACTTGCCGTGCGGTGTTAGAGAGGACATGTCGGAACTGATGGATAATAATGACCATATGCCCATTACCGTTATCATTCTTACCAAAAATAGGCTTGCGAAGCTACGGCAAGTGGTTGCGGCACTTGAACGACAGCTAGACGCTGACGACCAAATACTCATTGTAGACACGGGTTCCGTTGATGGGACGCGAGACTGGCTAGCAAAGCAATCCCATCCCCTACGCTGGGAATTCACAGACTCTCAGACTCTTGATTTCGGGGCCGCCAGAAATCTCGCAATTGGGTTGGTCGCGACTCCAACATTCGCTTTTCTTGACGACGATTGTATACCCGCCGTCGATTGGTTAAAACGTGCGAAACAGATGCTCCAGAAATATGACGCAGTGGGCGGCATCGTACTCCCGTACTGGCTATATGAGCTTCCGCGGTTGTGGTCAGGAGAGATTGCTTGGTGCGCCGGGATGTCGCCGGTCGGCCTACTTGAACGTCGCGAGGACAATTATCCAGCCACGGCAAATTTGGCTGCGTGGCGACATGTTGCTGAGAAAGTCTCCTTCGGAGAATTGTGCCATGCACCTCTCGTTTCTGAGCAACGCTATCTTGCGGGACGTGAAGACGCTGAGTGGTGGTTAAATGTCCGACGCCATGGCTTTAGCACAGCGGTTGACGCAAGACTTGCAGTTTTTCATGCGGTTCCTTATAGTCGCTTTTCTCTGACAGCTGTACTCAAGCGCGCCCACTGCGACGGAGTGGCGGCTTGGCATCGAGAACCGCATATTACGGCGGCTCTGGCCGAACGTGAGCATTTTCTTACGCGATTCGCTCGAGAGTTAGCTAGTCCGTTAACCCTAGTGCGTAGAGGACCCTCTGAAATATTCGCGAGACTTGTGTGGGCGACGCGAGAATTTGCATACCTGTCTGCAGCAAATAAGTCGTCAGTTTATACTACTGCGGCAAAAAACCTCCCCAGGCTTGCTACTAAGGCATTACGAGAGATCGCCGGCACCACGCGGCTTCGCATAAAAGTAGCGCTGCGACCAAAACTCCGGGTTCCCGATCCGCCTCATCATTTACTCATTGCTGCCCCAACTTACCTTGGCGACACGGTCCTACTCCTCCCCATAATAGACATTCTTAGCCGGAACTGGCCCGAAACAAATATTGTGGTATGGACACGGTTTCCGGAGCTTATCAAACCGCGGTCGCCCATGATTTCTGTGTTTGGCAACACGCCACCCGAAATCGAGCTGGTCAGAGAGTTTGCTCTCTGGAGCAGCGAAATTACATTCACCCCATACTACCACTTTGGTCCCCAGAAGTTATGGCGAAAGGTTTTGTCTCTTCGAGGGGCAACCTTCAGCCACGATGTTGGATTCCCAACTGTCGCCGATTACTACCATGCCCCGTTACGGGTTCCCAAGAGATTCGATCAGCACGAGGTCATCAATCTTTTGGAGCTTGTCTCGCTCTGGCCTTTGGCGGGCTCGCTGACTCCCCCTCGAATCTCGCCGACCGAGGAAGCGATGTCCGCACTTCACAATCGTTTTCCTGTATTGGATGAGAGAGACTATGTGACCTTTCACATTGATACCGCACTTGAAATGAAACGCTGGCCACTCGACCGTTGGCAATACGTCGCTCAGGCATTTGTTTCCGAGACACGGGCGCGTGTGTGCTTTATAGGCACGGAGAAAGCTAGAGAACAAGCAGAGATACTATCTCGGAACCTTGGGGGGAATCACGCTCTCAACTGTTGCGGCTTAGGTTTAGAAGAGCTTGTAGCTCTTCTGGCAGGAGCGCAAATGGCAGTCGGACCTTGTAGCGGCCCAAAGCATCTCGCCTATGCGCTCCGCACGCCCACATTTACCCTCTACGGCGCGGTTCCAGAGCACCGCTGGGGTGCCTGGTTCGATCGCGAACTTCATGATTATGTCAGCTCGCCGGTTGAATATCTTTCCGCTCGTGAGCAGCGCGGACTTCCAGAAAACCATGCCATGCTGCTGCTTCCAGCTGATGAAATTGCCCGTCGTGTGGTGGAACACTACCAAAGACTGCGAACTCGTTGCGCGTAGTGAGCATAAAGACAGGAGAGAACGCAGAGAAACTCAGATCTTGTTGACGACGACGGAGGGTATTGCACACCGTGGCCGAATCTAAAGTTACCAAAGTTCTCTTCGTGTGCTTGGGCAATATCTGCCGATCGCCGGCTGCCCAGGCAGTTTTTGAAGAAATGGCTAAACGCCAACACCTCGCCGAAGCCTTTCATGTCGACAGTGCTGGGCTGCTCGATTACCATGAGGGCGAACTTCCCGATCCCAGGATGCGTCGAGTAGCTAGTAAGCGTGGTTACTGTTTATCCCATCGCTCACGCCCAGTCACAGTCGAAGACCTGCAAGGTTACGATTATGTTATCGCTATGGATGGAGAGATCCTACAAGCACTGCAAGCTTTTGCGAGGGAAAAAGGATTAACTAATTATCTAAGAAGAATTTACCTCTTTCTAGATTTTGCCGGGCCCACGCATGCTGGTCAGGACGTTCCCGACCCATACTGGTCAGAGGAAAAAGGGTTCGAGGAAGTTCTTGATCTAATCGAAATTGGGTGTCGGCAAATGCTAAAACGGTTAGCGGAGGATGGTAGAACGGCGACGTGAACACACGGGATTTTCTCCATAAGTTGGAGCAAAAACTTTCGGACACTTTAGGAAAAGATATTAGAATCCAAGAGTGGTCGACGGCAAATGGGGGGTGTATCAATGCAGGGATGAGAATCAAGTTGTCTTCCTGCGAAACGTTCTTCGTCAAATGGAACACCCATGCTCCCCCCGACATGTTTGTTCGAGAGGCAGAAGGTCTTACCGCGCTGAAGAAAGCCACTTCCTTGCGCATTCCTTCACCCATCCTGGCTGCTGAGCCGGATGGGGGCACACCAGCATTTCTTGTCTTGGAAGACTTACTGAACCCACAGCTCACTTCCGACAGCGTCCCATCGCGTCGCTCGTTTGACGAAATTCTTGCCGAAGGCCTAGCTGAGTTGCACTCGGCGGTTGGGCCTGCTTATGGCTTCGAGCACAATAATTATATTGGCTCTACCCCTCAGCCAAACCCATGGACTAGGAATTGGATAGAGTTCTTCCGAGTTCACAGATTAGAACACCTTTGGAAACTCTTGTCACAAAAGCAAAAACTGCCAGATGAAGCCCATGCCCTCGTCAGACGCTTTTTAGACAAGCTCGACAACGTCCTCGATAAAACCGGCATTCAGCCCGTGTTACTACACGGCGATTTGTGGGGAGGCAACGTCATGCGTGCTGGCGATGGAATGCCAGCCCTGATCGATCCTGCGTGCTACTATGGCGACCGTGAAGCCGACCTTGCGATGACACAACTCTTTGGCGGCTTTTCCCACCGGTTTTATGCCGCGTACAACGAAGCATTTCCCTTAGAACGCGGCTACAGCGAAAGAGCTTGCGTGTATAACCTTTATCACATTCTCAACCATGCTCTTCTTTTTGGCAGCGGATACCTCGCACAAGCATTGTCTATCATGAAAAAGTTCGCTGGTTAGTGCGAGACTCGCCATCGTCTTTCGCACAACATGTCCGCAGATTTTACCGGATACCATGGGCAAGAGCCTAAAAAAGGCCTGGGATTTTCAATCCCCCCGTAAGTTTCGACAATTCCTGCTCATTTAGCTCTTTGGACTTTTCCAGTGCCAAGTTTACAGCCGCAACCACAAGGTCCTCGAGCATTTCCACATCGTCTTCGTCAATAGCCTCTTTCTTAATTTTTACAGCAACAATTTCCTGGTTGCCATTGGCAATGGCCGTGACCATCCCCCCGCCTGACGAAGCCTCAACAGTTTTTTGTTTAAGTTCTTCGCGGACTTTTTCCATCCGCTCCTGCAGCTCTTTTTGCATTTTCTGAATTTGTCTAAGGTCAAACATCTTAATCCTCTAGCGTATAACGTTTGAACGACAGTGCGTTTTCGTCTACCTCAAACACATTCTTCAGTTCTTCCACGATATTGCCCAGATCGGGATGCGCATCTATGTACCGTCGCAATTCTTCGCCCTTCAACGGCGGTTGAAAACGACGCTGGATTGCTTCAACATCAATAAAACCATCATCTTCTCGCGATGCTTGGTCAATCGTTGCAGCAAAACCGCCAGCGGCAGTTTCCCCGTCCTCATCGGCCTCTTCGGCAGAGGGGGCACTCACAAGCTCAGGACTAGTTTGGGCGTTACTATGCCCGCTCAATCCCTCTTTCAGATGGTTCGCTGCGGCCGGAGACTGTGATGCCGCGGAGTTCCTACCCGCAGGGGCAAGATACTCGACACGCAATTCCACCCGTCGTCCTGTGAGCTCGCAGAAAGCCCCGCAGATCATCGGCTGGGCGCTCTTTCCCCGCAGGACACCATCGAGGTACCGATCCGACGGATCAATCCTAACAATTAGGTAATCGGACCGCAACTCCCATTCTCCAACGTCATTCATCGCGCGGGCTAGTTGGGGACGGCGTAGGGAGAGTAAACGGAGAAGCTTCTCAAGTAAGGATAGCGGGAGCGGACCATCCACCAAGCTTGGCGCATGTACCTCCTTGTCAGCAGGCGCGCTTTTCTTGTCCAACGACGTGTCGGTTGGGTTCGGCACGGGCGGCGGTGTGTTACTCGTTTGCTGCCCAGACTGAAATTCGATTCCGGCAGTTTTTAGACGTGATTCCGGCGTAGGATTGCTCCCGCTGTCCCTAACTTTTATCTCCCTGTCATCAGTCTTTTCGGGAACGCTATTGGGGCCTGATGACGGCGAAGGTTGAGCAGGAAGCGGCGTAATTCCCGCCCGTTCAATACTTTTGAGTTTCGCGATAAGCTTTTGAAGGTCATCCTCGGGATCCAGACGCGTAAGTTTCACTATCTCGAGTTCCAAGAGAAAACGGGGACTACTGGACGCTTTTACGGAATCCAAGAGCCGTACCATTGACGAACAGAGATTGATAAGACCGCTAATCGAAAATTTATTAGCAAGTTCTGTCACGGTACGCACCCGATCCGGTGGCAAATCTACAAGCGAGCCGGCCTCCCCTACCTGGCGCAGCAGTAACAAATTTCGTGAAAACTCCGCCAAGTTTTTCACAAAGCGCTCTAAATCCAGCCCGCGCGATATGAGATCGTCGAGCAATAAGAGAAGATCCTGTGTTCTGCGCTCAAGAATGCCCTGCACAAATTGCTCCAGAACGTCCGACTGGATACCTCCGAGGAAACGGCGTACCGTTTCATAGTCTAACCGATCCCTACAGAGGACAAGCACTTGGTCGAGAGCGACTTGCGCGTCACGCATGCCACCTTCAGCGGCACGCGCTATCAACTCAAGTATTTGCCGCTTTTCCTCTGGATCTACTGTAATGCCACGCTCATGAGCCTCGCGGTCTGCAATCTTGTCTAAATGACTGACGATTTCATAAGTGGTAAATCGCCTAAATTGGAAACACTGGCAGCGCGAGACGATGGTGGGAGGCACCTTGTGCAACTCGGTCGTGGCGAGAATGAAGATCACCCGAGGCGGGGGTTCCTCGAGCGTTTTCAGCAAGGCATTGAAAGCCTGCATCGAGAGCATGTGGACTTCGTCCACAATGTAAACTTTATAACGCGAAAACGGCGCTAGCACCGCCCCAGTTTTGAGATCACGAATATTGTCGACACCTGTATTCGACGCCGCGTCGATCTCAATCACGTCCAGACTTGTGCCCGCAGCAATTGCCCGACACGAGGCGCAACGCCCACACGGATCGGGGCGCGGGCCATTTTCCAGGCAATTGAGGGCCTTTGCCAGAATACGCGCCGTCGAAGTTTTCCCAGTTCCCCGAGGACCACTAAAAAGATATGCGTGGGCCACCTGTCGTTCGAGAATTGCGCGGCGAAGCGATTCGCGTACGTGCTCCTGGCCAACAATATCGTCAAACGTTTGTGGACGATAACGCCGGGCAAGCACAAGGTAACTACTGTTAGTAGCCGAATCCGCAGCAGAACTTTGATCCTCAGAAAATAGCCCAGGCGACGCATCGCTCTCACGAGCATCAAGGGGCGAGAGGCTGGCCTCACGTCGAGCAGTCGACCCTAGCGAAAAAGTCTCGCGGAAAGGAGATTCCTCGGCCGTGCTGGAGTCGAACTCTCGTGCCGGTGTGAAGAATAACCCGCTCGCGTCGGATACATCTTGCTGCGACGGCTGATCTTCGATTTCTTTCTTTTTACGCGGCATGGAAGAAGAGTTGTCTCAAACGCTTACGGAAGGGCAAGAAGAAGTAAACCACCTAGCACCCCCTCGCCCCGGAGCCTCCGCTTCGCCGTAGGAGCGTTGTCTATTGAACCTCTAAGTTTAGGTGGGTGCCCGCACCGCCGCTTCCGATTTCCCCCTATCCAAGAGGGCATATCGTCCACGGCGAGATCTAGAGCTCCCGTTCGATATACGTTGGCTCAATGAGCGTCAGGCTCGTACTAACGTCGCAGAGGCTCCTTTTTGTTTTACAGCTAAGAGAGATAAGTAATTGTGTCCTATTGGGTCCGAGTGTGCATCGTGAACTGTTGCGCTATTTTTGGTGAATAATCCATCCCAACTGGTCATATAGGGCTGCGACCACGTGTAACATCCGTGGCTAGCGGATTGCAGAAGCGGGCTTAGTCAGAGACAGCAGGTTGGAGACATTTCTCCGTAAAATGAGCCCTGCCGAGACGTAACGGTGGTTTGCGAATTGTATGCAAACATCCCATCTGCGATCGACAGCAGTGCCATGGCCAGCCTCGATGGCCTCCTCGTGCACGCTGGGATCGTCCCCACCGGAGCGTCACATTCGCATCGGTTGACGATAAGCCCAATGTGCACGAAAGGAGGTGAATCCTTTGCCAAAACCGCAAAAAATAGAAGCGGTCCAGAAGCTCAAAGAAAAGCTTCAGCGAGCTCAATGCATCGTCGTCACGGACTACCAGGGCATGACCGTTGCTGAGATGACGGATCTTCGCGCCAAACTTCGCCAAGAGCAGGTGGAATTTAAGGTGGTGAAGAATCGTTTGGCCAAAATTGCCCTACGCGAAGCAGGCCTCGACTCTTTGGACGAATTCCTGAAGGGAATGAGGGGCATAGCTATGGGC
>JANZZJ010000037.1 GCA_026419455.1 Candidatus Sumerlaeaceae bacterium
CCACATAGCACATCGCGATCCGTTGCAGGACGCCTGGAATCCGGATGTAGCTGCCCTTTTCTGGGTCTGGGGCGGCCGGCCACCAATCCGACCAGCGGGAGCGCGTGGTAAGGGAGTGGAAGTAGTTGAAATCCCAGACAAACCAGGCGACCGCCACAACCAAGCACGCGATCGCAATCGGGAGTAAATAGCCAATTGGAGCGCCTGGCTTTCTGCTAGGGCGCTCCAATAGAATCTCCAGTCCGATGATGCCAAGGATATATGGTGTGATCAGCCGTAAATTGGGAAAGCCGGTGAGTATCATACCGAGAAGGAACAACACTATGGCACGGCAAATCACATGGCCCATGAGGGCTTTTCTGCTAGCACCTTGCGCCAAACGCTTGTCGAACGAATAGGTCATTGCGACCCCAACCATAAAAAGGAAAAACGGAAAGATGAGATCGGTGGGGGTCCAGCCGTCCCACTCGGCGTGGCCCAAAGGTCCCCAGACATAATTCCATGATCCTGGATTGTTTACCAGAATCATCCCTGCGATCGTTAATCCCCGCAGGGTGTCGAGCGATAGGAGCCGCTCGGATTTTGGCCGCGCAACTGCAGCATCTTGGGCAATTTCAGATTGGCTCATCTTTATCGAACCGCCTCCCTTAGGATATCGGCTGCCCATTCGTACGGCAGCCTAGTTATATGTTCATTCAGAAAAACCGAGAAACCCATAAGTTTTCAAAATAAAGCAAAAACAACGTTTCTTCTTAATTGAAACTCATAGAGTCTGGCTTTTAAAAAATACCCGCTTATGAGCAAAACGGGTCTGGTAGGTAACACTTCCCCCCAGGTGATGATTTCGCCCTCGCTCGAAATTCTTGTGCGTGCCAGGTATCCCATCTTGTACATCGTCAGCTGGGAAGAAGAGCGGGTCATGGGGGAGCTGACAAACGTAGCCAACGTCCTCAGCAAGAAAATCTACGACTGGTCCATTGTGCAGGGCATTGCCCGCTACCGTCCTGGCGTCCGTGCTCCGATCGAGGGTAAGAAGGGAACAAAGGATCCCATTCTTGCGCTGCGAGAGGTGCTCGAAGTCACCGAGCCGGCAATTTTCGTTTTTCGTGATTTTCATGACTTCATCACCGATCCCAACGTCAAAAGGACGTTGCGGGACCTTTCATCGGCGTTGCGCGTATCCCTATCCACGGTGATTCTGCTCTCGCCGATCCTTCGAATCCCGGAAGAACTGGAGAAAGATTTGACCATCGTGGATTATCCGTTGCCGGGACGAGAAGAGATTCGTGGGTTACTTACCCAGATTGCTCACGACATTGCTGGCAACCAGACTCTAAAAGTCGATCTTTCCCCCGATTCCATTGAGGCCATGGTGGACGCCGCAATTGGCCTGACATTGAACGAAGCTGAAAACGTATTTGCCAAAACGCTGGTGGTGCGTCAGCGCCTATCGAAGGACGAAGCGCCCCTCATTTACAGTGAAAAGCGGCAGATCATCCGCAAAAGCGGCCTCCTCGAGTACATTGATTCCACAGAGACCCTCGATTCTGTCGGCGGTCTGGATATGTTAAAAGAGGGGGTAATGAAACGGCGGCGGGCTATGGCACCTTGTGCCCGCGAGTTCGGCCTCCTACCTCCCCGAGGCCTCCTCCTCGTTGGTGTTCAGGGATGCGGAAAGAGTCTGGCAGCAAAAGCCATCGCCAATGAGCTGGGTTTTCCTCTCCTTCGCATGGATGTCGGCCGCCTGTTTAGCAAAATGGTGGGAGAAACAGAACTAAATGTGCGCCGCGCGCTCGCTACAGCCGAAACCGTTGCGCCTGTTGTGCTGTGGATTGATGAAATTGAAAAGGGACTCAGTGGGGTGAAGTCATCCAGTGCCAGCGATGCCGGGACAACTTCGCGCCTCTTCGGCACAATTATCACATGGTTACAGGAAAAACAGGCCCCAGTTTTCGTTGTCGCAACCGCCAATGAGATCGAGGAACTTCCCCCAGAAATTCTCCGCAAGGGTCGTTTCGACGAAATTTTCTTCGTAGACCTTCCTGCTGAAAGTGAGCGGCGCGAAATTTTCCGCATTCACTTACTCAAACGCGGGCGTGATCCTCAAAGGTTCGATCTTACCTATCTTGCTCAGATTTCCGAAGGATATTCTGGCGCCGAAATCGAACAGGCGATTATCGAGGCACTTTACCAGGTTTACGGAGTCAAAGAGGACATCGAGACGGCAGATATTGTCTTAGCATTGAAACAGCAAGTGCCACTTTCGCGTACCATGCGTGAAGCCATCCAAAACAGGCGGTTGTGGGCGGCAACGCGGACAGTCAGCGCCAGCTCGGAACGCCACTTAGCCGACGTCGCTGTACAGCCCGATCTGCTTGATGAGGAGAAAGAATCCCTTTATATCGAATTCCACCGGTTCCAGCGCACTCTGGCCCCAGCGATTCGCGGCCAGCTGGAACCATTCCTTGGATCCTTTCCCGGAAAGCACGAGGATTTGGAAAAAATGCGTCTCTATTTGGCAGACTACAAGCGCTTGGCAGCAAAACTTATCAAAGAGTATACTATTCAATAAGATAGTACTTTTACAAAGAACGGCTGGAGAGGCTACCTAGTGGTGCACCAAGTGTTGACAGCGATTGTGCGTATTGTTGGCGTCGTTGCAATATGTGTCGGCGTTTATGCCCTATTGCTGTTCTTTTTCCAGCGGCGACTGATTTATTATCCTCGTTCTTATGAAGTTGCCCCTGAAGCGCTCCTTCGGCAGCATTTAGCTGAAGGTAAAGCTCGCATTCTTAGTTTTGAAATTGGCGGAATGAGGCAATATGCCTACTACATTGGTTCGCTCGACCCGCCGACCACGAAATCCCTCTGTGTCATAGTTGGGGGAAATGCAACCTTGGCCTTAGACCTGCTAGACTACGGTGAGGTATTGCTATCGTGTGCTCATGGTGTGTTGCTCGTAGACTATCCTGGCTATGGCCAGAGTGAAGGGCAACCCTCTCGTACCGCGATTTCCTTAACGGTCCGCAAAGCATTTGAAGAGCTCGCACTTGTTCTCGGCCGAGCACCGGATGCCCTTGCTCCTTCCAGCGCACTCATGGGCATATCGCTCGGGTGTGCGGCTGTCCTGGAACTGGCGCAGCACTATTCTTTCAAGACCATTGTCCTACTCGCACCGTTCACATCGCTAATGGAAATGGCACGTAAGGTAGTAGGATGGCCTCTGTGCTACCTGCTCCGTGACCGTTTTGACAATCGTCTAGCATTATCGAGGATACTCTCGCAGAACCCTTTGCCCGAACTCTTTGTCTTTCACGGCGATGCCGATAACGTTGTGCCGGTGACGATGAGTCAACAACTAGCTCGCGAATTTCCCTCCCTGGTACGCTACAACGAAATTCCTGGCGCCGACCATGTGACGATTATTGATCTCGCTTTCCCGCTTGTTCGGGAGATATTATGCGGTGGCAATCGGGGCCACCAGCCTGGAGCTCACCCCAAGCCCGAGTGACCAAATCCCCCATCACCGCGATGGCTGTTGCTAAGAGACCCCGATGTTTCAAAACGTGCCTTCACCACTGGTGCAATAACCAGTTGAGCGATGCGGTCCCCCCGCTGAACAACGAAAGGCTCCTTACCATGATTGATCAGAATGACCTGAACAACGCCACGATAATCCGAGTCAATTGTACCAGGTGTGTTGAGGCATGTTATGCCATGACGTGCTGCCAAGCCACTACGGGGGCGCACTTGCGCTTCATAACCGGGAGGAATTTCAAGCCGCAGACCGGTTGAAATTAAAACCCATTGACCAGGTGGAATCACTACCGGCGAAGTGACTGCCGCTCTCAAATCTGCTCCAGCTGCCCCCGGCGTGGCGTAGGTCGGCAGTCCGAGCCCTTCTGCTTCAGGCTCGACGCATACCTTGATCAAAACTTCGCTTTGCACGAAAGGCTCCGCTCAGTCCTCCGTTACTATAGCTCTCTAAGGTCAGTGCAGGCGTCATGTGGTCGCTGCAGCAGCGATCACCTGCTGCGAACCTTCTTCGCTGCTCCACGTTTTGGGTACCTGCCCGGCGAAGTAATAAAGGAACAAAACGATCGTCTTCTTAAGGTCTTTCCTATGCACGACCTTATCGAGGAAGCCGTGCTCAAGCACAAATTCACTTTTCTGAAAGCCTTTGGGAAGAATCTGGTTAATCGTTTGCTGGATCACTCGGGGACCGGCGAACCCTATCAGCGCATCTGGCTCAGCGATGATAACGTCGCCCAAACTAGCATAACTTGCCATTACTCCGGCGGTTGTGGGGTTGGTGAGTACGCTGATATAGGGTACCTTCTTTTCTGCTAGGCGTGCCAGCGCGGCACTGGTTTTTGCCATTTGCATCAGTGATAGAATGCCCTCCTGCATGCGTGCCCCGCCCGAAGCACTGATAATAACCAGAGGAAGCGCATGGTCAGCTGCGTATTCGATCAATCGCGTAATCCGCTCTCCGACGACGCTTCCCATCGAGCCACCGACAAACTCAAAGACCATGACGCCCAGTGCCACTGGAATTCCATCCATCTCGCACGTGCCCACAATGACGGCCTCGTCATAGCCGCTCGATTTTTGCGCACTTTTCAGCCGCTCGCTGTACGGCTTCGAATCAACAAAACCAAGCGGATCGGTCGGCTTGATATGCGCGAACAACTCCTGGAACGTTCCTTCATCGGCGAGCATGGCAATGCGCTCGCGTGCCGAAAGCCGATGATGGTGATTACATTTTTTGCAGACCTTAAGATTCTCTTCAAAATCCTTGGTCAGCACCATGTTGAAGCAGTTCTCGCATTTGGTCCACAGCCCCTCGGGAATGCGATCTTTCATCACAGGGGGCTTTAACGTTGTGTACTTTTCTTTCTTAAACCAAACCATCTTCCCAACATCCTCTGCGTGAGTTTACCCGTTTCATTCTTCCTGTCACTGTGTTCCGAGAACGTAGATGAACCGCCAAGGCAGCTTTACAGCGTTGCCGCCTTGCTCATTGGCCAGCCTCTGAAAAAGACTATTGCGAAACGCCAAGGACATTTCACAAGGGTTTTCGCTCTCAGCGTTTCTTTGAAATGCTGAACTTGCTCTTGAAATCTACGCACCGCTTAACGCGAGATGCAAGCCATCATGGAACTGGAGCAAATTAAATCGCAATCCGAAGAAGCTGAAAGTGCCGCACTCGCCGCATTGAACGCGGCCGCAACAGTGTCTGAACTCGAACGACTGAAACCAGAGATCTTGGGGAAGAAATGTCCCCTCCGCCAACTCATGAAGCTGCTCGGACAGCTAGATGCCCATTTGCGCCCTGCCGCTGGTGCCATCATTAACGAAGCGGTAAGCAGGGTCGAACGGGCGTACCAAGATCGTCTGGATCACCTGCGGGAAGCGGAGCTCGAAAAACGCCTTATCGAGGAAAAGATCGATATTTCGCTTCCGCCATCGTTCAAAGCCACCGGCACTCTTCATCCTCTTACACTCACAGTTCGTGAAATCGAGCGAATCTTTGTTTCCATGGGATACGAAGTTGCTACCGGCCCGGAAGTGGAAACAGAATATTATAATTTTGATGCTTTGAATATACCGCCCGAGCATCCGGCGCGCGACATGCATGACACTTTCTTCCTTGCACCGGGGACGATCTTACGCACTCACACTTCCCCGGTGCAAATCCGCTACATGAGGACCCACAAACCGCCCATTGCCATTATCGCTCCCGGGCGCGTCTTTCGTGTGGACGATATTGATGCTACCCATTCGCCGGTCTTCCATCAGGTAGAGGGACTTCTTGTGGACGTAGATGTTTCCTTCGCTCACCTCAAGGGGACACTTACGGAATTTCTTCATGCTATGTTTGGCAAAGACCTTGCCACACGTTTCCGACCAAGCTACTTCCCCTTTACTGAGCCCAGCGCGGAAGTTGACGTTCAGTGCTTCGCCTGCCGCGGCACCAATGCTGAGTGTCGCATCTGCAAGGGAACCGGCTGGATTGAAGTGTTGGGTTCCGGCATGGTTCATCCGAAGGTGTTAGAAAATGTTGGGCTGAATCCGAAAGAAGTATCGGGATTTGCCTTTGGATTGGGCGTAGAGCGATTTGCCATGTTGCGCTATGGGATCACGAATATTCGCAACTTCTACGAAAACGACTTACGATTTTTGCGCCAGTTCCAGCAGCGGTGGTGACTTCCTGCGTGAGTAAAAAAGTGAGCCAAGGAGCTAGCGGCTGATTCCCACTAACCGGGAGATCGCTTCCGCTAGTTGATGTGGTTTTTGGCTCCCCAGCAACACATGATGCCCATCTGTAAAGTCAATTCGAACACCAGTGTTCCCCCGTGCATTGTAAGCTCGACCCTTATGAACG
>JANZZJ010000215.1 GCA_026419455.1 Candidatus Sumerlaeaceae bacterium
GGTACATCCAGCCGCCACTGTGCGAGAATTTCTCCCTTTTCCGCTGTTGCGACTCTGTAGGTCACTAATCCCCGCGCCGTCTGCGTTGTTTCCTCTTTCCACTCCCCCACAATGCTAAAATAGGGGTCTCCATCACTTGCCTGACGCAATGTCGGAGTGGTACATCCCTCGGCAAGGCGCGTTTTCTCCAGCAGCAACTCCATAAAATCTCCTAGTTGGGAACTTTCGTATGGACTCGGATCGCTAGAGTACGGCTCGCAGAAGGCATTCGAGAAGACGGCAACAACAAACTCTTTCCCGTTGGGAAGAACGGCGTAGGCGATGTCTTCAAGGGTGTCGTAAGCGAGGCCAGGCTTATTGTAGTATTTCGTTCCCGGCGGGAGACCGAATCCCAACACGCTATTAGACTTCCAGCGATCGTGTTCGAGCAGTTCAAGCATGTAAGGGCGCGCTTCCGGTTCGAGCGCACCTTTGGCGATCTCGAGCATGAGTGAGGCGCTCAGGCGCGGCTGCATTTTGTTCATGCCAAACACTTCCCGCGCTACTTTTTCAGCGCCCCGAGGCCACTCGCCAGAATTGGTGGGATACGTTTTATGAAGAATAACCTGATTCCCCAAGAGCCCCCGCAATTCGAGAAAACGCGCGGTATAGTGTCGGCGTTCGATCCAGTCGTTCCAGCGCGGATCCGTGACGGTCGTCAGATCGTCAATGTTTGGGGCACTGGTAATGGTATCCACCACCACCCCTGTCTGAAAATTGTCCGAATTTACAATCATCGGACGAACAGCATGGTCGAGGTGATTGTACGGAAGCTTATTCTCACGACACCACGCCATAGCAGCTGCAAGATAGGCCAGTTTCACACAGCTAGCTGGGTAAGCTAAAGCTTCTCCATTGAAGCTGCCGCGCAACCATGTGTCGTCGGATTCACGAACCAACAGCGCCGCATCGAGCCGGTCGAACGGCTTGAGCCGCATAAATTCTGCTCGTGCTTCGGCCACTGCTAAGTCAAGCTGCGGGTCATCCACAATCTTGAAGGCTCTGGTTTCTGCGTTGCTAAGCATAGTCCCCCCTACCGCAAGCAGTAGTGAAATGGTGAGAACCCGCACTCCTCGCGTGAATTCTTTCATTAGACTTTCACTCCCCGCCGAAAAAATGTTAAGGGTACCACCTCCTCGCTAAGCACTTCCAGGCGGGTAGTGTCAAGAATTAGCTCAAGTGTTCCGATAAAGCCGGCTTTCAGGCCGCGTCGCAAGCACCCTACTCCTGGGGTGGAAAGTTTCTAAGGACAGCGGAACGTTCTGCTCCCCCACGCGGACGAAGAGACTCATGGATGGCAGAACTCTTTAGGGGCGTAGGGCACGCCCTTCGATGTCACGCGGGCTGAAGCGCCGGGCGTAGTTTATCCCCTGCTGGAATTCGTAGTCAAAACGCGTGTCCAGCAGCGTCACGGGAGGGTAACTGTTGTCACGGATGGTCACGTGGACGACATATCGTCCCGGGCGAACGTCGTAGGAACGCGTCTCGCCACCACCAACGATGGCATTGACAGGATCCCCGCCGAGAACGGGCAAAGCCGAAAGGACTAACACGGCGTTGGGCAGTTCGTTGGACAGGCTAAGTCTGGCCACATCGCCCCCAAAGGGATGGCAGATGAAAAATTTTCCTGGCTCATTAGCGAGCAAACGAACGGGCGTAGGACTGGAGACAGCCGGGGATCCACTTGGTTTCGAGGAGCCAGCTACTTCCGACTGCGTGGGATGTTTCGCTTTTTCAAAGGCAGTTCGCTCAGCGGGGGCGAACTCTACACTTATTTTGTTCTGCGTGAGCTGGGTGGGCTCTCCTGGCGGCGCCGCAGCGCTCGCTTTTTCGGTGGCTCGTGGCGTCGCGGGAGTTTCCCAAATCGGCTCGGGGGTCACCGATTCTTTAACCGTCCCGCCAGATTGAGTTTTCGCTTCCTGATTTTCGCCAGATGAAAAACTCGTTAGAGGAGGCGGGGTGAAGATCGCTCGCGGAGTTTTCTTCACAACGGCGGGAACGCTTGTCTCGCCATCAGGTGCTCCATCGCGGATAATCACCTCAGCGCGGGCCAAGGGATGCTGCGACGTTTCTGGTGTAGGGCTTACGAGCTTTTTAGGATTCACTTTTTCGCTCATTAATTCTTCTGGCGAGTCCACGCGAACCCGCGCCCCGTCGGGAAGCAGCTTCTCAATAGCCTGCTCAATTTTTGGGGTCGGGGTGCCGACGGGGCGGGCGCGCTGCCCGAGTTTTTGCGCCACAGCGTCGGCGGCCTCGCGTGCCCCTGCTGTCATCTCCAAAGTTTGTACACGCTCCTTGGCACTTTGGCGTGCTTTTGCTCCAGCGAGCTGAACATAGCGCCGATAATAAAAAAGTGCAGCACCCAGTTGGCCCTGCTGGTCGTAAATCTCGGCCAATCTGAGATTCACTGCTGGTTCGTTCGGGTACTTAGCGTCGAGTTCCACGAAAATCGCGATAGCCTGTTGGGGATCGCCGGCAGCTAGCGCTTTCTCGGCTTCTGCCGCGCGAGCAAGTCCGTCATCGGGAAGTCGTGCATCGGCGAAGCTAACAAACAAGGTGATAACGAAAATCGGTATGGCGCACCAACAGACGTTCTTCATTGTGTTCTCCCATCCAAAAGCCGCATTGATCGGCTGATGAGTTATCGCAAGGCAAAAACAGCTACGAATCAACGAATGATATTAAGTTTGTTCCTAGGCTTCCTCTCCAATTTCACGCACGCGTTCCACATAGGCGTCGAGCTCGCATTTGTAAACATCGCGCACAACGCGTTCGGTTAGTAAACTTGCTTTGTCATGCCAGTGAAGGGTCCGGTTTAAACAGGCGATCTGATCGGCGTAGTAGCTCAGCTGAGCAACATCGTGCGACACCATGATCACGGTAAGCCCCAGTTCGTCGCGAAGAGTGCGGACGAGGTGCAAGAACTGTTGCTGCCCCATGCTATCCACACCACTTGTTGGCTCGTCGAGGATAAGCAGACGTGGTGCGGTTATCAAAGCACGCGCAAGAAAAACGCGTTGTTGCTGTCCTCCAGACATCTGACCAATTGGACGGTTCGTCAGCTCCCCCACCCCGACTCGTTCCAGCAGCTCATGGGCCCGTCGCTTGACCTCAGCCGGATAACGCCGCCCCAGCCCTGCAAGTCTTGCTGCGCCCATGAGAACAACATCAAGTGCGGTAACGGGAAAGTTGGGATCAATGCGATGACGCTGAGGTACATAACCAATAAGACTGCGCTTGGCCCCTAACTCTGCTGGCGGGGTTTTGAACACTTCAAGATGGCCACTTGTCACAGGGAGCAAACCAACAATGAGTTCAAGCAATGTCGTTTTCCCGCCGCCGTTGGGACCGATCACGCCGAGGAAAACCCCCTCATCGAGGCAAAATGTAATATCGTAAAGCACTGGGGTGCCATTACGCTGAAAGGCCAGATGCTTAGCGCACACAACGCCGTTCGGGCAAGAACACCGGGCCCGATGCTCGCAATCGCATTTGATCATGTCCCCCTCCTTTCAGACACGGACGCAACCACCTCAGCCTTTGGGGAGCTTGACCCCGCAGTTTCAATCCACCCTCCACCGAGAACTATCTCGCCGTCGTAAAACACAACGGCCTGCCCCGGCGTGATGGCACGCTGAGGCTTGAGGAACTGAACATGACAGCGGCGATCGGTGCGGGGGAAAATGTCCGCAAGGGCCGGCTGGCTACGGTAGCGGATTTGAGCCAAGGCACGCAGTGACTCCCTCGGCTCTTCCACGGCCACCCAATTGAGGTGGACACACACCAGTTCATTCTGAAAGGCTTCTTCAGCTGTACCGACAACAACAACATTTTGGACAGGATCAAGGGCAAGAACGTACAGGGGCTCGGAATAAGAAATGCCTAGTCCTCGCCGCTGCCCCACCGTGTAGCTCGCGATGCCTTTGTGCTTACCTAAAACAGTTCCATCTCGTCGGATAATGAGTCCCGGCTTAAACGCCGCTTCCACACCACGCCGCAAAAGAAACTGTCGGTAGTCGCCCTGCGGCACAAAACATATCTCCTGGCTGTCGGGCTTAGCATGAACTGGGAGCCCTAGCTCCCGTGCAAGCTCGCGAACTTGCTGCTTGGTCAAGTTGCCCAGTGGGCAAACCAGCCGGCGAAGCTGCTCTTGCCGTAAACCAAAGAGATAGTAGCTTTGATCTTTTGCGCGGTCGCGTGCGCGGCGAAGTTCCATCCGCCCTGTGGCGGGGTTCTCAACAACCCGCACATAGTGACCGGTTGCCACGTATTCGCATCCCCATAACTTCGCCTTTTCGAGAAGTACCCCCAGCTTCAGCGAATTGTTGCACAGCACACAAGGATTGGGGGTACGACCTGAGGCATAGTCTTCGATGAAGGGGCGGACGACGGCCTGTTCGAATTCCTGTTCGAGGTCAAGAACGTAAAAGGGCATCCGCGCGACCTCAGCAGCAGTGCGAGCATCACGCGCATCCTCAGGTGAGCAGCACGTTTGAAACTGTCGCCTCGGCGAAACTGGATCTTCAGGGGTGTAGGTGCGCATGTTGACGCCGACACACTCGTATCCGGCTCGACGCAAAAGCACGGCCGTCAGTGAGCTATCCACCCCCCCGCTCATCGCAACTAGGATGCGCGCCCCCTTCGAAATGTTTCTGCCGAGTTCTAGTTCCATTGTTCTTTTCGCAGGGAGTTACAGCTCCGACGCAGAAAACGTCTTTACTTGGAGGGGGGTTTAACCTTTTATTTCGTTGAATTTGCTTTCGAAGGGCTGGCGTAAATAACTCACAACTTTGCGGATGGCGTGGTGCGACAAAAGTTTTTTGTACCGCGCGTTTACAAGCTCAAGGGGATGCTATAAACTCAGATCAGGACAACTGAGCGCTGGGACACGATTTTGCAGAGCTACACGCGGAAAAGGCACATCACTAAAGGGTTTGGGCGGCTCACTGCTAAGCGAGGAGCCACGTTGCTGGTGGTGTTGGCACTGCTGGCATTGCTTGTGTTGATTGCCGCTGCCTTTTCCATATCCGTGCGCATGGAACTGGTGGCAAGCCAGAACTACTCCCAATCTGTCGCCGCAGTCAGCGCCACCCGGGCAGCTCTCGGTGAGTCCCTCGGTTATTTGGAAACTGCTACCTCGTTAACCCACCTGCTTCAACCATGGGCTCAAGCGCGCATAGTTACAAAGAATGGCCAGAGGGTCGTTTCGGGGACAAAAACGAAACTCCGTGCTGATGAACCCATCCCCCGGCCATACGACTTAACGATAAAGGACACATGCGCACGTCTTAACGTCAATGCTGTTCGCGACGCCCAGATCTTTGCTCGGTTCCTGCGTGCCATTATGCCAAAGGAAATGGCTGATGGAGTTGCAGAAACGCGGGCTGTTGCGCTACTGCAGTGGCGGGGGGCATTCGATGAGTCCGCGACGACTGCATGCTTGGATCTACGGTTCCCACGCCTGGGGGGGTTCCGTCGCGTCGAGCATCTGGAGCAACTGTTGGCATCATCCGAAAACCCCAACCTCTTTAGACCAGACGAGCTAGCCAAACTGGCACCATACGTGACTGTTTTTTCTGTGGCGTCGGAGAGCCAGAATACAGGCTCGACGCCTTTCCAAGAAAAACTACCTTTGGACAGTTCCCTAACCGCCGAAAAAGCCTATGTAGCTCTGCGCACCGCGTTTCCCGATAAAGAGGACCGACTGTTGCGTCAATATGCCACCAACCTTGCGGATCTTCTCGATGGCGATGACGTTCCGACGCGGATGAAAGATCCCAGCCACATTGAACCTTGGAACGATCTGCTGGGGCTAGAACAGGTCCCTTTCATAACTGAGATTTACCCGGACTCAGTAACACGCGGTAGCGACGAGGGGCAGTTCGTGGAGATCTACAATCCGTGGGACGAGCCTGTCTCTCTCGAGGGCTGGCGCATTATTGTGGGGGGAACAGGACGCGACGCTCCAGGCCAGGCCATGATTCCGCTTTCGGGCAAAATTGCGCCGGGCGGCTTTGTAGTTGTAACCGATTGCTACGACGTCCCCCCACCAAACACAGAACCGGGAACAGGGGCGTTCTTAGCGATCTTTGGCCGACGAGCTGATAATATCCGACATCGCATTATTGCCAATGCTGCTTTGGAGCTCCCCGACAAGAATTCCTTTGTGAGTCTTGTAGATGGGCGAGGTAACCTGATCGACATTTTCAGCTACACCACCACCCCCCATGAAAATAGCCGCGAAAGCTACCAGCGTCCGGATCCCAGCGTGCGGGCGTTCCTCGTGGCAGACGCCACTCCTTTCGAGCTCTATGCCCCGGACAAAACCAAGGAAGCGCGTGAATGTTTGGCGCGAACAAGCAAGCTCTGGCGCGAAATTCGGCACGGAAACAGAGTGGGACTCGGGCATCTCCTTCTCGTTCCCACTTCTTATGTGGGGTTAAAAAAATCCGGAACAGCAACGCGAATGGAGCCACATTTCGCTCAAGCTCCGCTGGGCAACACAGTCTCAAATGTCGGATTAAACAAAGCTCCCGAAAACTATCCGACAAACCTGGATCTTCGTTTGTTGGATGTTTTCGCGTCCTCGGGGTGCGTCCGTGGCAACGGAGCATTCCCTGAATCTTCTGTTCTTCATTCTTACGGGAAAGTCAATGTGAACACATGTTTGCCCGAAGTGCTGTGGGGGCTCGATGGAAGCGCTGGAACGACAGAGCTTATTTCCGAATCATTTATTCAACAATTTGCGAGTTTTCGGGTGTCACGTTACCAGGTTGGTCAGCCTCCCTTCCCAGCTTTGAGCGACTTTGCAAGGCTCGTACTTCAGAATCAGCCAATGGACCCGACTGTGGCATCAGCTTTGTCGAAGTTACTTGATCAGGTGTGCGTTGGAAGCCTGTCTTTTGAAGTGGCAGCATCGTCGCTGCCCTCTAAGTCTGGGGGAAAATCTTCGCAAGGGCCATCAACAAAAGCCAACTGGATACTTGGACTTGATTTTCGCCCTTGTAGTATCATTCACTTCGCGGAGAATCTGTGGTGAAAAAGTGTTGGCATTTTAGCTTTTTCAAGAAGCTTGGCAATTCTGCACCGCAGCCGACGCATCCGGAATCTGCTTCCATGAGAATCATCAACGTCAGCAGCGAAAAATGCCGGCAAGTTGACGTGGGAAAAGGAATCGTTATATTTGTAGCGTCGAAGCACGAAAGGGCGAATCGCAGAAAGATGCTGATGATGATCACAAATCGAGCGGGCAAAAGAGGTTTTACCCTCGCGGAAATGCTCATTGTGGCAGCCCTCATCGCCCTTTTTTCCGGCCTCTTTATTTTCAGCATAGAGACGCAGTATACCCTCAACAAACAGAAGGCGTCCGTCGCCGAGTGCCGGCAAATAGCTACAGCCATGTCCTTTGCACAACAGGATATCGGATTTTTTCCTAAAATCTGCTTTCTTCGATTTAACTCCACGAATCTCATCTCACTGCTAAGCGGTATGAGCTTCGATGCGGTAGAGTATCATTCGCTTTCCGTGGGGGATTTGCAGTCACGGCTTTTGAAGCAATGGAAAGGGCCCTATGCGGCGTTCGCGCAAGATCGCACGGTAAAAATGCAGTTTATTAGCAATGGGATTACGCGCGAATTCGACTGGCCTGCCGATCCCTTTGGGAATCCGTACGTGGCTTATTTTGTTACCACGGATCCGCCGTCGGGTGGGAATCCCATTCGGCACCGATTCGTCTGGAATGCTGGAGAGAGGCCGAATGAGTTTGCCGGCATCGTCAGTTACGGCAGGAATCGCGTGCCAGGATTGGGTGACATGCCTCCCGAGACGGCGGTAAACCAACGTAAAGGTTATCGCCTCTACCTAGAGACCGCGAACCCACGAGTTTTTCAGTTGTTGCAGGCGGGCGCAGATCCAACGGGAGGCACAAATCCGTACAATACTCCCAACGGTCGTTTAAACATGATTCTTTTGGATCCATTGGCTGGTGCAGTGGACACGTTGGGCCCACGAATCCGGGAAACTGGCTCCGATGATCGCTACGTGGAGTTTTGAGTTTGGAAGGGACGAGAAACGACTCATGAGAAGATACACATTAGTAAGCGTGAGTAGCTGGAAAGCCACCCGAGGGGAGAAGGGCTTTACCGCAATGGAAATTGCGATGGTGGCAACCGTCATCGCCATCTTTGCACTTCTCGTCATCCCCCTATTCCGCAACCGCGTGGACGAGGCCAAAATTGCCGCCGCTCAAGCAGATCTCACAAGCCTAATGAAGGCTGAGATCATGGCTCACGCGGACACCGGCTATTATTTCCGACTGGAAGACCTCGACAACGTGATCAATAATGCCCCCAACCCTCTGCCTGGCGGATGGACCGGGGTTACTATCGAAACGCCTCCATTAGTCTATGTGCCTGGGGCCGACAACCGATCGCCCCGCAACTTGACTTTACAGGAGTGGTACGCCCTGGCAGGAACGACCGCCAGCCCGCGATGGAAGGGGCCGTATGTTACGATGAACCGCACAATCACTTATGGTGAATTGCGAGCAACCGGCTCCCCTCTCTTGCGGACAGTTAATGGTGGGCAGTACTCTCCCATTCGGGATATACCCTCGGGAGGTTTTGGTGGTGGCAATGCCAACCTCTACGACAGCGACAAGAACCGCATTCCTATTGATCCGTGGGGCAATCCTTACCTGTTTTTCCCACCTCTCAATGAGTCAAATTACAACTATTGCTCCATCTTTTCTTTAGGACCTGACGGTTTGCCAGGTGCCGGACAGGCATTTATCCGGCAAAACTTGGTGCGTGAGGGCGCCAATCTCAACGACCCCAACGACGATGTGTTGGGAACGGGCGATGATCTTGAGGTGAGATTCTAATGCGAAGACATATGAGTCACAAGACGTCCCAAAGCGGGTTCACGATTATCGAGCTCATCATCTCGGTGATCATCATTGGTATATTAGTCGCCATCATAATTCCGGTGTACGTGACGCGCGCAGACGAAGCCCGTTTGAGCGCAGCCCTGCAAGACCTCGAAGCACTTCAGACGGCCCAGCAACATGCAGCGATTGACACGGGCTATTTCTACCGGTTGTACGTCCTCGACGATGTGGCAGGGGGAGACAACGTCCCAGCCTCGAATCTTACGGCTGATCGCGTGGACGGTATCCGCGACGAGGCTTTACGTAGCGACGTGAGCAATCCCAAATTACTCTTCATTGATGTAAAATCGGGAACATTCTTACTTGGCGGAAATGCCATTTTTGACCGTATGGCGCAGAACGAAACGGCCTTCAATTGGAACGGCCCTTACGTGAGTGTTCCAAGGAAAGTCGGCCTCAAAAACCCCGTGGCGAATGTCCCGGCCGGCACGCCGTTGGATCCGTGGGGAAATCCGTATCTTTTCTTCACCAAGGAAGGGCTTGTGAACGACCGCGATGGGGTTATCGCCACCGTTTATGTGGGATTGGACGGGAATTCTTATAACGCGGTGCGTTTCGATCGTCCCACCGTGCTGAGTTTGGGGCCGAACGGCGTTCCAGGCAACGGAGCAGGCAGCAGTGAGCCTCATTTTGGTCAAGGTGATGACCTGTACCGCCAGTTCTGAGGAAAAGGAGAGTATAACGAAGATGTGGCGCAAAGATTGGAAAAATAATCGGGGGTTGACCCTGACGGAGCTCTTAGTGGTGATGCTCATTATTGGGCTCTTGTCGAGCGTCGCGATTCCCGTATACATCAATCGCATGGAAGATGCGCGAGTACGCCTCGCCATGGCGGAGTGTCGGGAAATTGCCATGGCCGAAGAACAATGCGCCCTCATCCACGGTTATTATGTTCCTTTTCAAGTACTGGATGACCTGCCCCATCCTAAAAACCAGACGCTCCAGGGCGATACGATCCGAAACGAGCCCGATGCAACGATCTATGTGATTAATCCTCTCATCAAGCCTCAGGACCAAATTGGGGATCAATTGCGTCTCAGTGTCACAAGCCCCAACCCGCGGGTACGCGACATGATTGACTATTGGGGTGGTCCCTTCATCAACTACCACCGTGTTTATACGGGGAACCAAGACCCAAAGGACATCAATTTCATTAACACCACAGAAGTACGACTGGATTTCCCCCTTGATCCATGGGGGCAGCCGTACCGCTTCTACTCGCCTTTGGGAATCATCGGATCAAACGCCCTGAATACTGACATCACGGGGCTCACTTACGCGTTCAGCGATGGGCGACTGACAACAAATGACGACCGAAACTTCCAGCGCTATGCTGTAGTGAGCTTCGGCCGTGACGGCGTCCCTGAGACACAGGCGGGTGTCAACAATCGTGACGATATCATTTACTTCTTTGGAATCGCTGGCGTAGAATCTGAGTTCGGACTTCGTCCGTAGGAAAAGGTTGAACTATGGCAAGGCATGACAAAGCATTTTCACTCATCGAACTTCTTGCGGTGGTGCTCATCCTGGGCATTCTCGCTTCGATTTCGGTGGGAGTGTACACCACCCAAGTGGAACGCGCCCGAATCGCTGCGGCGCGAACAATGATTGCCGAGCTGGAAATAGCGATTAATCGTTACCAAATCGACACAGGTCAGTAC
>JANZZJ010000217.1 GCA_026419455.1 Candidatus Sumerlaeaceae bacterium
GAATAATACTACACCGAGCCAACAATTGGAACCGATGGGACAGTTTGGAGTTGGCGAGGCGAAGGAGACTGCCTTGCGCGAAAAAATGCAGATGCTCGGCATTCGCGAGGAAGACCTTGAGGAGAAGTTCATTTGCTCGCAGGGCCGCGGCGGCCAGCACGTCAACAAAACGTCAACGTGTGTTTATCTGCGCCACATCCCAACCGGTATTGAGGTGAAATGCCAGCGTGAGCGTTCTCAGCCGGTAAACCGATACTTAGCGCGGCGGATTCTAGCGGAAAAAATCGAACAGCTTTTATTTGGCAAAGAGAGCAGCAAACAACAACGCATTGAAAAAATACGGCGGCAAAAGCAGAAACGCGCGCAGCGTGCGCGAAAAAAATTGCGCACTGCCCATCTCGAAAGGCAAGCAGGCTCGCAAGAGGAAATCGACCTCCCTGCCGAAAACTCCTGAAAAGAGAGTCCAAAGACGCCTGAGCACAAACCCACCGGCGCAGAGCTCAAGGTTGGACCTTTTCAGGGCGTGAATGCCAGGGAAACATTGGTGCAACGGTCATACCAGTCTCGCAGGCGACTGCCCAACCGCTATGCGGCACCATAGCCCAAGGCTGCGCGAGACGATGCGACAGGGGCGCCAAGAGTGTCACAGAGAATTTGCTAACTTATTAAGAATTTCTAGGCCCTGTGCAAGCTTCTCGTCAGTGGTCGCATAAGAAATGCGGAAGTGCGAGTCGCGCTCGGAGAACACACTCCCAGGAATCACAAGAACATTGTTCTGAATAGCGCGGGTTACAAACTCCGTTGCGGACAACCCTTTGGGTGCCGGCACAAACGCGTAGAAGGCTCCAGCAGGTTTTACTAGCCCAAATGTATCGCGTAATGCTTCGTAGACCATGTCGCGCTTGCATTTGTAAGCGGCAACTTGAGGCGACATATCCGTTTTAAGGGCTATAGGCCCTGCCACCTGCGCCATACTCGGAGCGCACACAAAGCTGTACTGCTGAAGCGTTGTCATTTTATCCATGACGTCTTTAGGTCCCGTAACGTAAGCCATGCGCCAGCCCGTCATGGCGTAACTCTTAGAAAAGCCACGCATGAGAATTGTGTTTTCATAGAACTCTGCTAGACTCCTGAAAGGGGCATCATAACAGAACAGATTGTAGATCTCGTCACTGATAACCAGCAGGTTGTGGCGACGCGCAATCTCTGCAATGGACTGCAGCTCTTCCGCCGTGTAAATAGCCCCACTTGGATTGCACGGGCTGTTGACGACGAGAAGTTTGGTTCTGGGAGTTATGGCCGCTTCGATCTTGTCAAGAGGTGGCCGGAAGTCGGGGTAGGTATCAATGATAACAGGGATCCCGCCAGCGAGTCGCACCTGATGCACGTACATGACAAAGTAAGGATCGAGGATAATGACTTCGTCGCCAGGGTCCACGAGCACGAAAAACGCAAGCATGAGTGCGCCAGAGACACCGCTTGTCACGAGTATGGGCGGAACCTCTGTCCAGCCAAATTCTTTGCGTAATTCGTCAGCAATAGCTTCTCGTAGCTCCGGGATGCCTTGGGTTTGCGTGTATTTATTTTGACCTCTGCGGATTGCCTCAATCGCAGCCTCTTTGATTGGGTCGGGCACATCAAAATCTGGCTGACCGATGGACAGATTAATAGGGTCTTTCATCGTGGCAGCGAGATCGAAGACTTTTCGGATACCACTAGCATCAAGGTTGGCAACTCGCTGGGCAATGGGCGATTTTTTGTTGCTCATTTTACCGTCCTCTTCATCCCCAAGGGCATTTTATAAATGAACGTTTGGAAGGCCAAAACGGCGTGAACGCAAGGATAAGTCGCATGGAATTGGTACGGAGGAAATGACATTCCCCATAACGGGTCGGCAATCTGGTGTCTCGGTGGCCTTTGCGAGCAGTAGAAGCAGTGGACAAGCGAAAAGGATCAAACAGATAAGAGCAGGCGTGGTGCTGATGATGTTGTTTTTCGACGACACAAATTTTGTTCTTGAAGAAATGGCCAGCGTCAAGCACCTGCGATGACATATGACAACCAATTCGACTGTCATGACCGCGACCCGTCCTTCAGCAATCGGACGCTTTGCCGCCCTCGACGCTCTTCGAGGGTTCGCAATTCTGACTATGGTCCTTTCTGGCGCCATACCCTTTCACATCCTTCCTTCTTGGATGTATCATTGTCAGGTTCCCCCACCAGATCACAAATTTGATCCCAATATTCCCGGCATCACGTGGGTAGACCTCGTTTTTCCGTTCTTTCTCTTTTGCTTGGGCGCGGCAATTCCTTTCGCCCTGCAGCGGCGCATGGAAAAGGGTCTCACTCCGCTTCAAGCGTCTGCTGTGATTCTGAAACGGGGATTTTTGCTGTTCGTTTTTGCAATTTATCAGCCGCATTTTGCCGCGGGAAACATCAAGGCTAGTGCCGAGTGGCTGCCTTGGTTTTACGCCCTTTTGGGTTTTCTACTGCTCTTTCCAATGATGATGCGCTTCCCCGACTCGTTGCCAAAGCAGTGGCAATGGGCCATAAGAGTGCTGGGGTGGGCAACTGCCGCTGTGGTTTTAAGCCGTTTGGAGTACAAGAATGAACCAGCGCATTTTAGCCTTTATCGCTCGAACATCATTTTGATGTTGCTGACAGTTTCAGCCGTTTTTGGCTCGTTTGCTTGGCTTGCTACGCGCGAAAACCATCTTCTGCGGCTGGGTTTGCTAGGATTCTTGATGGCGCACCGCCTAGCGAGCGAGCAGCCTGGGTTGATGAAATGGATTACCGACCTAGTGTCCGTTCCCAAAATCTGGTACCTGGCGTATACGCATTATCTTTTTATTGTGATACCGGGTAGCATCGCCGGAGACGTCATGCTCAAATGGCTCCGGGAGCGCAGGAGCGATGAACAGTGGAACTGGTCAACTAGGCGCCTTGGCCTGATCACCAGTATCGGCGTAGTGATGATGCTCGTAGAGCTTGTGGGCTTGAAAGCACGGTGGGTCGAGTTAACAACATTGGTCACTGCGGTCCTTGTAGCGCTAAGTCTGTACCTTACTCGCCAGCCCACCAATGACACAGAAAGGTTGTTTAGGCAGCTAATTTGCTGGGGCAGTTATTGGTTATTACTAGGGATGGCTTTTGAACCATACGAAGGCGGGATCAAGAAGGATCCCAATACGATGAGCTACTTCTTTGTGACAACAGGGTTGGCTCTTTATCTTATCGTAAGCTTCACCGTGGTGCTAGACGTGTGGAGGATCAAGTGGGGGGCGCAACTGCTTGTCGCTAACGGACAAAATCCCATGATTGCCTACGTCGGGATGGGGCACCTCATTGTGCCACTCCTAAGCCTCACGGGGCTGATGCCTTTGCTAGAGAAAGTCACACCGGGGGCGTGGCTCGGCACATTGCGGGGTGTAGCTCTGACGCTGCTTCTTGCTTGGATTGTCAGCTTGTTCACTCGGTGGAAAATCTATTGGCGAACGTAGGCTCGTTCCGCCTCGTGCCAACCTCAAACTTCATTGCATAAATTCGCACAACAATTATACACTCGATGAAATCGAGACACTGAGGGCCATTTACCTCACGCTGTACCTGGGAGTTTCATAGGATGACGCCACAAAAAGCACCTTGGATTACATATCGACCGGAAATCAAGGTCTTGGATTGCACGATTCGCGACGGGGGATTGATGAATAACCATCTTTTTGACGATGACATGGTGCGGGCAGTCTACGAGACGTGCGTCGAGGCTGGCATTGATTATATGGAGATTGGCTATAAGGCATCCAAGCGCATTTTTGCCCGCGACCAGCACGGCGACTGGAAATACTGCGACGAGGATGACATCCGTCGCGTCGTGGGAGAAAACAATACTCCCCTGAAACTTGCCGCGATGGCCGACGCTGGTAAGACTGACTACAAGACTGACATTCTCCCAAAAGAAAAGAGTGTCCTCGACATGATCCGCGTGGCATGCTACGTACACCAGCTGGCCGAAGCCGTTGATATGATCAAGGATGCCCATGACAAAGGCTATGAAACAACCTGCAATATCATGGCAATTTCAGTGGTGAAAGACGCGGAAATAGACCAGGCTTTGGAAATACTCGCAGAAACGCCCGTTTCGACGGTGGTCGTTGTTGATAGCTATGGGTCGTTATACACCGAGCAGGTGCGGATGCTAGTTGAGCGTTACCGCAAGGCGTTGGAGGGCTCTGGAAAGGAAGTAGGCATTCACGCCCACAACAACCAGCAGCTGGCTTTTGCCAATACCATCGAAGCAATCATAGCCGGTGCCAACAGATTGGACGCTACGATGGCAGGGCTAGGCCGAGGAGCCGGAAACTGCCCTATGGAATTGCTGCTTGGTTTCCTGAGAAATCCAAAGTTCAAGATTCGTCCGGTGTGGCAGTTGCTCGAACGTTATTTTGTTTCGTTGGCCAAGGAGCTCGATTGGGGGCCTTCGCCGCCTTACATGATAACTGGACAATTCAATCAACATCCGCGTACAGCCATCGCCTGGCGAGCTAGTGAACAACGTGACAGAATTGTTGAGTTTTACGACAAATGCATAGGCGACGTCGTGTAGATTCTCGCAGCGCCCTGAAAAGGGGGAGATTTGCCCTGTTTCAGCTGATTGCTGAGGTACGGGAGAGTGCATTGTATTTTTGGCATCACGGGCGTTGCCATGAGTACGTTTTCTGTGCCATCCGCATAATGGGATCCTTAAGCCTATTCATTGCACTGCGCCACTCATCCCCGGGTTTCGCATAACGCGCCATCGAGCGCACGCCGTCAGGAGACGGTTATTCAAGCTCCCAATGGCTGACGCGTGCGGGTACATCAACGAATACGGTCTTCACGGCGTCTGCGACGACAAGTTTTGACGTGTCAGAGATATTGTTGGACAAGATGACCTTATCGGTGCCGTCCCCTCGGAAACGGAATTGTCCCAGTAGGACCCATTTACCGCCATTGATTTGCTGATTGATGCGCACAGTTGTCGTACCTTGGGCATGGTAGACAGTAAATGGTGAATCCGTAGCGCGGTTGGAAGCCTGCGGATACCAGACGTAGAGCTCATAAATTCCGGGGGTAGGAATGTAGAGCTTCCATGTAGCAGTGCTTGCGGGGTTATATCCCCACGAGTAACGATAGCTCGTTCCATATTTGTCGGGTTGGGCTGTGCCCGTCGTCCACGTTCCGGTAAGCGAGAAACGCTGCGTGTCCGTGTCGTCCACAATGGAGTAATCTGTGGTCTCAGGTCCTAAGATGAGAATGTCTAACAGGTTGCCTGCTGCGTCATAACAATACGCGATAAAGTTAACAGTTGAGGACGGCGCTGTCACGTTCGAGAGCAACAGTCGGCCATTGGCTTTTGTGGTAGTTTCGCCCAGAAAATTCCCGTCTGCAAAAACTCGGGCGCGCACGGCCCGGTGATGATACACTTCGACCCGGAACGGTACCCCATCTTGAACGGGTTTGAGGTCATTGACAATCAGATCGCCGTTGTTGCGAGGGAACGGATTGGTGTCGAACGCTGCCCAATGAATGGGTGAGTTGGTACGAACAGCAGTCTGGAGCATGCGTAGGGTGGGCGTATCGAGAATGTCCAGGTTCGAGAGACCTTGGGCATTCATCATGGCTGCGGCTGTTCCTCCCGCACTTCCTATCACCCATTCAATTGGGTGAAGCCGGTAGCAAGAGTTGGTGACGTACGTTGTGGCGATTTGTTTGCCCCCCGCGAGAAGATTGCGAACGTTTGCAGAGCCGAGAGCACGATAGGGAACATAAAAAGGAGCAGGCTTGCTAAACGGTGGCACAATACCACTACTTGTTTTCGTCGGATGCACGTCCATGGCATAATTCCCGATACCCACTGAATCGTAGAAACGCCATGAGGTTCCCCCGTTATAGTTTGGGTCTGTGGTATTGACGAGGTAACGGCTGGTCAATCGGAAATTGTGCAATCCTATGATGCGCCGGCAGCACCTGATGTAAGGGAACTTCGACAGGCCATGCCCCGTGCCCATCATGTTGAGAGGATCGGTAGTCCCCCGCGGCATGCGCGTATCCCAGCTTGTTGTTCGGCGCTCTTTCATGTAGAAATACCATGCCACGGCGTGTTTTTCGGCCTGAGCGATATGGCTGAGCACTAATCCGCCCTGCCAGTTTGAAGCCTCTGCCGCACATGCACTCCGCGTTTTGTAGATCGAGCCATAGGGGTAATCGTTTCCGGGATACCAGTTTTGCATGGAAACGTCACCGACGTTGACACTGTCAAAATTCCAGAGAGGTCCAGTGTTCTTGAGGCGGCGATAAGTCCAGATGCGGTTGTAAGTATAGGAACCGAAAGAGAAATATGTAGCACTTTGAGTCGCGTAGTAACTGTCGAAATCGGGCCACGGCGATTTAAGTTCGTTTTCGGTATGCGTGGTTGGGTTATCCGTCATGCAGAAGGGAAAAACAGTGGCCTGGCTCCCGCTTTCGTCACAGCTGGGAGGAGTGCCGTCTTCCGCCATTTGCTCCGTCGTTAGCTCGCGCCCAACGGTGTACAAGGCCCCGGAGAGAACGATGACGTCACCTGTCTCGGAAGCGTCGATCACTACAAAACCTTTTTGAGGATTGTAGGGGACCACGTCGTAAAGAGTCTTTGTGAAGTCGCTAGACTCGTTGGGCGAATACCAGTCAGTAATCTCTTGGGAGAGGAATTTCGTGTGGGGAACATAGGACGGTTTAGGAATGCGTTGGATGATGGTCATACTGGTGATTTTGAGAGCATTACCAAACTGGTCGCTAACCGGCACTGTTTGCACACGCTTCACTACCGTCATGCGCATGACGGTGACATTACTCGTTTGAGCAAGCATTTGATCGAGAGCCCAAACGGCGGTGCGGGGATCGAATGCCTCGCGAGATACCCAACAGGATCCATTGGGTGCGAAGCCCTCGCCGGGCGCTTCGGCTGGGGCGTTCTTCACACGATTGAGAAAATCAAGGTAGTCTGCAGGATAATACAAGGTCGGCTGCGTCCGCATAAGGGTGGCAGCAGGATCGTGCCAGGCGTTGTCAATGGCAGCAACACCTTGAGATGTTGCCTGCCCGCCAAGCCAGTCGGTAGGTTCAATAAGTAAAATCTTGGCATTGGGGTTTGTCCGCGCTGCCGCAAGTGCAGCAGCCGGAGCACTCATCGAGCCGCCGACAACAACGATGTCGTAGGCAAGCTGAGCTGAAGCAATCATGGGTAATCCTCCCAATAAGAGACCCACTAACAGTAGGAGCGTAAAGGAGCCCCTCATGCAAAAAACCAGGTAATGAAGATTGATTAGCGGTAGCTGGCGATGTGAAAAGAATTTCACCATGGCATCACGCCTTGTTGGTCTTTTATTTATTTCTAAAATATAGGTGTGACTTTCTGGAGCTAGTGTCAACCGTTACCAACCGCACCCAGAAAAATTGTCATCCTTCTCCCTCTCCCCGCGATGGCCGAGGGGCGACAGCCAGAGAAGGTCGCTCGAACAGGGATCATCATCCCGACTGGCCCCAAAACAAAAAAGACAAAAGGCGGCGGTAGGCACGGTCAAAATAGGGGGGCTAAAAATTTCGCGAAAGCACCTCCATTGCGGGAAAATAAGAACCGCCCCCAGCGCCACATTCGACGCTGGGAGCGGCTGCGAATGTGCTCTGTGACGAACAGCCTACCGCATTGAGACAGTTGGATTAGTACATGTCTGCCCCACGCGGCATGCTGCTCTTTTCTTCTTTCTCTTTGATCTCCGTAACGAGGCACTCCGTCGTCAGGAGCAGACCAGCCACACTGGCAGCATTCTGGAGGGCGCTGCGGCTGACCTTGGCCGGATCAATAACTCCAGCCTCAATGAGGTCCTCGAATTCTTCCGTCTCGGCGTTGAAACCGTAGTTTTTGTTCTCGTGGGCTTTGATCTTCTCCACGACGATGGAGCCCTCATAACCGGCATTCTGAGCGATGGCGCGAGTCGGCGCCTCGAGGGCTTTGGCAATGATCTGAGCGCCGAGTTTCTCGTCGCCTTCGAGCTGGAGTTTTTCGACGGCCGGAATCGCTCGCAGGAACACGACGCCACCACCCGGGACAATGCCTTCCTCGACGGCAGCACGGGT
>JANZZJ010000207.1 GCA_026419455.1 Candidatus Sumerlaeaceae bacterium
ACCTACAGCACTGGTGGCTCCGCTGTGGCGGGAATCACTTACGACGGGGGCGTGGGTGGGCCCAAGGTGGTCTATTTCGCGTTCCCGTTCGAGACCATTACTTCCCAGTCCGCGCGCAACAGTGTCATGGCTAACATCCTGAACTTCTTCGCCACCCCACTGCCCGTGAGCGTGAGCGAATTCATTACAGAGTAACCAAACGATTTGCGTACTTACTAACAACGTTGACTAGCGTAGCAGTAACGAGAGCCGAGGCGGACATAGTCCGCCTCGGTTAAATGTTTGCCATTTCCAACCGCCCCTAAATCTTTCCGCCATCCTTCAGACTTGACAAGGTTTAGTCTAATATTTCTCGCTACCACCACGAACCAGAAAATGCCGGGGAAGGGCTTATGGAAGTAAGCATGCGACCTGAATGGATCTTTTATCCTCTTACTGACACTGAAAAGGAGCGCGATTCTCAGGCAGGCGAGTTTTATCGTGAGAACATCCTTGAGAATCTCGTCCGGGAATCAATTCAGAACTCGTTGGATGCTCGCTGTAGCCAGGAGCCGGTCCGCGTTCGATTCACTTGGGGGCGTGTGCCTCGGAACAACCACGAACTGCAAGGGCTCTTTCGTGGGTTCGAATCTCACTACGAAGCGTGGCAAAAGGAGGTACGCAAACAAGGCAGCAATTCACCCACGTCACGGGGGCAGACCCAGGAGCTTCATTACTTGGCGGTCGAGGATTTTGAGACCACGGGGCTCAATGGAAGCCTCAAGAAAGATGCCAATCCCCGGGGGCGGAAAAATGACCTCTACGACTTCTTCATGCGGGAAGGCATTTCCGAAAAGGGGGAAGAATCTCGTGGCCGGCGAGGACTTGGTAAACAGGTGTTCCTTTCCATCAGCGATCGCCGGTGCTGTTTTGCATGGACGATTCGTGAAGACGTGCCGCAATCGTTGATGATGGGGATGTGTGTCCTCGGCAATCACACAGAAGACCAGGAACGTTACAGAGGTGATGGGTGGTACGCCATTCGAAATCTCGATGGAACATTTGAGCCAATAACTGATGCCAGCATTATAAACCGTTTTTGCCAGCTCTTCAACTTGAAGCGCCAATCGCACAAGCGCGGTCTCAGTGTCGTTTCTCCGTTTGTCAATGAAGAATGTTTTCGCGAAATCGACACCACATGGAAACTCCCGTACCTTGTCATAAAAGAGTACTTTTACGCCATTCTCAACGGCAGTCTAGTTGTCGATCTGGATCCACCCAAAGGCAGTAAGGTAAAGGAATTGCCCATAGACGCATCGCTTCTTGAGCACCCCATCGGTCTAAAGTTGCTTTTCGATAATTTGCAAGATAAGATAAGCGAGGAAGAGTGCGAGCCAGAAAGTCTTTATGTACTTAAAGAGCACATAATCTTAACTACCGAATATTTGGCAGCCGAAAAAGATCGCGAAAGAGGGGGAGAACGTTTCAGCTCTCTAACAATTGATGCGCGTAGGTGGGGGAAGCTGGACTGGATGGAGTATGAACCTGACGAGAACATGAAAAAAGAAGTGAGGGACTTTTTCCTTAAAGGGAGACCCATTCTTATTAGAGTTTTCCTCAATAATGTGCCAGGAAAACAGAAGGACGACTGGGGAAGGTTTGATGTTATCTTGAAACGATCTGACTGCGCGACCGGCAAAGCGACGTTTATCCGCAAAGAGCTCATTATAAGCGATGTGCACGAACGCAAGCGCAAAGGAGAGGCATTGCGCAAAGCCATCGCCATTGTCATCATTCGTGACGGACCTCTTTCGGATTTTCTCGGCGATGCTGAGAACCCATCTCACACTAAATGGGAATTTACGGATCGTTTTCGTCCCGAGGAGGAGCCTGAAGTAAAACGTCTTATCGCTTTTGTCACAAAGGCTCCTCAAGTGTTGGCTGAACATTTTACCAAAACCGACATTGATGAACGCACGCATCCTTTTCAGGATCTATTTTCTTACAGAATCAGGGAAAAATCCCGGACAAGTCGGCCCGTCGCTCGGGTGCAAAAGGAAACATCGGAGGAAACTTCAGTGATGACGGCCCCGATGGAAGATGTCGGGCCTCAAGACCTTTCACCGTTCGAAGTGAAGAAAATCAGGATGGACAACGGGGATGGGGGGTTTCAAGTTAAAGGAGAGAGGTACTTTGACGGACGCGAAATCAGTCGGGCTCAAATTCGCGCCGCTTACAGAACTCGAGCTGCCTCTGACCCACTGAAATCTTACAAACCAACCGATTTTGACTTTAGCGACAAGGAGCAATTCGGCATTGAGCACCACGGCTGCCGAATCGAGAAATGCAGCGGCAACCTCATCGAGTTTATTCCCGAGAAAAAGAATTTTAAGCTAACGGTGCATGGGTTCGATCCGAAACGGGACGTCCACTGCAAAGTCGTAGCTTATTTTAATGATGAGGGGTGATAGGATGGCGGTCTCTTGTAAAGTTTCTCGAAACTTTAACTATACTAATAGAATCCGTATAGACAGGCATCATGTAGTCATACGACCTGTTAATCAAGAAAGCCAGAAGGCGGAGGGTCTCGAGGTAGAATTTAGCATAGATTTACAAGATTATCTCAAAAATCTTGATGACCAAGATCAGGTGATTGCGGAAGTGTATTACAAGGGTTTCTATGCACGGACTGAGCTCGGGGAAGTTTCTGATTTTGCGGATGGGGAAAAGACTGTTAGAGCCGAATTTCCCAATTATTACATACCTGCCGAACGTTCCAGGTTTCGCCTGAAAATCGTAGCTAATGGTCAGGAATCCACACAAGGCTTATTGTTGGCATTAGCGGATCATTTAAAACTTACGAGTGTGCCTAGCACGATGGAGGAGGAAGAGTCGGAGAGTTTAAGAGAGTGTGACCTTCTTCCTGTTGTGTATGCGGACTTGGGTGAAGTGCCGTGGATTATTGACTGGGAGCAACTTGAACAGACAATATTGATACTGAATAAGAGACTGTTCGATAAGGATAAAGTAAATCAGCCGCTGTACCGCGCCCTCTTGCTACCTGCAGTACTTAAAGACATACTGACGCAGATTCTTATTATAGATGAATACGACGGCGATGAAGACAGGAACGATTGGCGCTACTTCTGGATTGACATGGTTTCTGAGAGATGGATGGGGGGCACAAGGCCGCCGGCTAATGGCAAAGGTCTGGAAGACAAGCTTGATTGGATAGAGGAGGCCATCAAGGGGTTCTGTGAACGAAATAAGTTGGTCTCAAAAGTTGAGTAGGAGGCGCAATCGTGTCTCTCGTTGAAGTGCGGCGTTTAACTGAGGCTGGCATTGAAAAATTCCGTAAGCTATGTGAAGAAGTCAGATCCCAATGTAAACGTGATGGTGAAATTGAGGAAATTGATAAGTGGAGTTTGTCTCAAGCTAAGGATTTATTGCAGGATAGCGAGTATACCGCCCCTCTTGATCTTGATAGGTTCAGGATCTCAGTTGATGATGAGAAGACTTTTTCCACACAATACGACCTCGCTGTCTATCTTCACACAAAGTTTCCAACGGCTCTGCGCCAAAATCCGTGGAAGAAAGAGGTGGTTGGTTTATGGGAATGGATTGCCATCCTCTACGCAGAGCAGTTTAGGGCATCCAGCGAGGAGTCTCGAGAAGCAGCAAAGCGAAGGACTGCGGTTTTCGGGAAGGAGGACATTTACTGGATAAGAGATCAGCGCGACTCGTACGTGCACAACGTTTTCGGCTGCTTTGCCCTTTATGCAACAATTTCTGACGACGATATTTGCAAGAAGCTCCTGTCTAGTCCACTTGGCATTTATCCCGATGCCTACCGAGAGCTGTGTAAACGCCAATGGGTAATTTCGTGCCGTTCTATTGTCGAGCTTGCTATCCGACTTTACTGGGACGACGGCAAAGGTAAGTGGAAAGCGGGGGTGGCCAGGGATGTCAAAGGTGGCGTCCGACGCCTTTGTGAAATTTTAGCTCAATTTGACTACACGTACGACCTTTACAGTCTTACGGCCGATAAACTTTGGGAGATGCTTCCCAAAGAATTCGACCGCTTCAAGCATGCCGATGCGACGATGTCTGCCGCCAGCTGAGGCGGCGGGGCCGATCTTGCCCCCTGATCACATTTCAGAGCTTCTCCCTTACGCGTTCGATGCTCAGGGCGCGGCCAGTGGCCGTGTCAACTGTCACGATCGCGCCGCAAAGCTGCACATTTTTCTCCGCCACCTCGAAGCGCGACGGCAGCGAACGCCGGAACCGCACCAGAACCTCCTCTGGTTTCATGCCAATGATGCTGTCGTGGGCGCCCGTCATCCCTATGTCGGTGATATACGCCGTCCCTTGGGGAAGGATGCGCTCATCAGCCGTCTGGACGTGGGTGTGGGTGCCGAACACGGCGCTCACCCTTCCATCGAGGTGCCATCCCATGGCCTGCTTCTCACTCGTCGCTTCGGCGTGAAAGTCCACCAAGATAACCGGTGTGCGCCCACGGAGCTCCTCCACCAGAACATCCGCCACGTGGAACGGACATTCTAGCGGCTCCATGAACACGCGTCCCTGAAGGTTCACAATTCCAATGGCGAGTCCGCTTTCACTTTCGATTACCGTATAACCCCGCCCCGGAGCCTCGCCCCAGGGTGGATAGTTCGCCGGGCGCAGCAGCCGGGGTTCCGACTCGATAAAATTAAAGATATCTTTATTATCCCACACGTGATTGCCAGTCGTGGCCACGTCAATTCCCGCGTCGAGAAGTTCCCGGACGGTGGACTGGGTCACTCCTTTGCCGCCAGCGCAGTTTTCCACGTTGGCCAGGACGAAATCCACGCGGTTCTCGCTTCGCCAGCGGGGCACGAGGCGGGTCGCCGCCTGCCGGCCGGGGCGCCCCATGATGTCGCCAATAAGAAGGATGCGCAGAACGTCGCTCATCGCGAGTCTCCCCCCGTCGGTGCGTTTTCCGCGGACTCACCCGCGCGGGCCAAAATTCCTATCCCCTGTTCGCACCTCGTCCCTCTCCCAACCTTGCGAAGGCACATTCGTTGGGTCGGGATCAACTCAGTTCGAGTCGGAAATTCTCGATCGTTTTCTATCATTAGGCGACGACGCTAAAAGTCCCAAAGGAAGGCGCTCAAGCAAGAAATCGGTCGAGGCAGCACCAGGTTGGACAAAAACTTTTCTTGGCGCGCGTTGGTGTCGCCCAGCCCCTGGCCCCTGAGTCATCCGGGAAAGTACCTGCGCCCGCGCGAAGCTTCAGCTGCTGTCCGCCTTGCCTTCCTCCTTATCGCCGTCTGCGCTGCCGCACTTAAAGCTCCCCACTTCATCCATCCTCTCTGCAAGAATGTATCAGCAACGAGAGAAAAAGCGTTTTTAGCAAACCACAGCGTGCCCTCTGCAGCCTTTCTTTCGTCGGCCCCCCGCAGTTGTTGCGACCGCCTGCACTGCCTTCGCTGTTCTAGTCGCCTTGTGCTCGGCGCGGCTTCTCGTGCTAGGCTAAAGGTTAAACAGTCGTGCCTCAATCGCGTCGCACCAGATGTGGAGAACGGCTATGTGCACTTCCTGAATGCGCGCGGTCGCATGCGAGGGCACCACGATACACAGATCGCAAAGTTCGCGCATCAGTCCGCCCTCGCCACCAGCCAGCCCCAAGGTCACGCAGCCGAGCTCGCGCGCTTTTTCCAGACCTTTGAGCACAGAGGGCGACTTTCCCGAAGTCGAAATGGCCACGGCCACGTCGCCCGGTTCAGCAAATGCTTCCACCTGACGGGCAAAAAGCTCATCATAGCCAAAGTCGTTGGCGATGCAAGTCACTGCCGATGGATTGGTCGTCAGCGCAAGGGCAGCCAGGGCCGGCCGGTTCTGTCGGTAGCGCCCGACGAGTTCCGCGACAAAATGTTGGGCATCCGCTGCGCTTCCGCCATTGCCGAAGGCCAGGACCTTCCTCCCGCGCGCGTAGGCTTCTGCCACCAGCTCGCCGCCACGTGCGATCTCCCTGGCGATCATCTGGGCAGTGCGCAGTTTCGTCTCGGCACTCTCACGCAACACCTGCGCCACGTGTTGCTCAAACTCGCTCCAATTCCACGGCTCACTCATGATGAGCCACAGCTGCGCCGAAACCCACTCATGGCGCAAGGCAATTTTTACGCGTCCCATCCCTGCGCTTTCATGCGTGCCAGGCCGCGGGGGCAATGCCGGTTGGAAGTAGCTTCGCCCTGCTGCGCGCGGCTGGCCCGGGCCGCGGCTGCGATTACCGTGGCCTCGTGGCCATGACGAAAGCCCACGCTGTGGGGTGAGGGGCCGCGCGTACCGATCCCAAACTACTTATTCTGCTGTTTCTGAAGCTCGCGCTGGGCACTCAGCCAATCCTCGATCCCGGTCACCACCGCTTTCATCATCGTCGAACGGAATTCGGGATCGAGCATTTTCGCCTCGTCCTCGGGGTTGCTCATGAAAGCCTGCTCCACGAGCATCGAGGGCATCCACGTTACTTCACGAATGGGCAGATAGTTGAAATTCCCCACGTTGCCGAAATCATCCATTTTAGTCATCTCGAGCAGGCGCTTGTGGATGGCATCGGAAAGGTCGCGGCAAAAGCCATGTTTGTAATATGTGCTTGTTCCGGAAACACGCAAATATCCCCGCGACTGATCAGCGCTGTTAGCATGGATGCTGATGAAAAGCGTGGCGCTCGATTCCGTTACTCGGCGTGCCCGCGTGGAAAGATCGGGGTTGGAATCGCCAGGGCGCGCCTCCACCACCTCAGCGCCCTTTTCGCGCAGTTGCCTCGCGAGCTCATCCACCGCCATGCGGTTGATATCCTTTTCCATGCTTCCGCTCACGCCGCGTGCTCCCGTATTTTTCGGCCCACCGTGGCCTGCCTCTAGAGCAATGGTCAGACCTTTGAGCGGCGACTCTGGCGCTTCCACCAGCTGCGGAGCCCGACGCACCCGCACCACAAGGGATCCCGTCGTCACCTCAGTCAAATATCCCCACAGCTGGGGGCTGTTGAGCTCGATATTTACCCGCACATGTTCACGTGCTGGCTGTTCTACGCGCACTTCCCGGATCGCCTTCGCACTTGGCCTATGGCTAATCCACGTTGCTGCGTGGTGAGCACCGTAAAAATCCACGCAAAGCTGCGCCCGACCCGCCGGTCCGAGGCTCGGCGTCATCGAAAACGGAACACGTGCTGAGCGCGGATAGGGGATCGTCACGACGTCCGAGAGATCATCGCCCCAAACCGACACGAGCGTGAAGAACAAATGTGGCGGCGGCGTTCCAACCGGAAGCAGCTCCAGGTCCTGCGCGCTTGCCCACGCATCGAATGTTGGCGTGAGCGCAATGTGCCAATAGCCCTGTCTTTTACCGGTGACGCGAACGACCACATCTTTGGGAAGCACGGCTAGGTAAGGGCCGCCCAGGCGAACTTCGTGAAGGCCGTGCACCAGCCCCACACCGTCTGCCCGCGTGCGCGCCAGCCGCACCTTTGTTCCGTCCCAAAGAGTGATTTTCGTCTTGGGGGTCAAAGTGGCTTGGCGCACGCCCACGATCCGCACGGGTGATTTCGGATTTGCGCGCAGCCGGAATTGCAGCGCCAGTTCTGAGCGCTCGCTGCCGCCCGGCGCCACAAACACGCCTCGGTAGCGTCCCGTCGGCGCCGTGCTGGTGCCGTCGGTCTCTTCCACCATGCCGACCCACCGGCCTTCGCCCACGCGATATTCCGCGATCTGTCCCGGCGTTCCGTTCACCGCCACCACCATTTCATCGCCGGGCGATAGAATGATTTCGCCCTGCGGCTCCACGGTTCTTGCCTCCAACTGAAGCCGCTGCGGAGCTGTCGTGGGCGTTGACTCGTCCTTCCTGGCTAGCCGCTCCACGCTGATCGTCTCGACCGCTCGCTCGTTGCCGTGTTCGGCGACAATTTCGATGCGGTTCGACCCCAACGCCAGGGGCACCTGATCGCGCACGAAAATCCCCGTCGCAAACACGCGCGCCGGCTGTCCATCCACCGTCACCTTAGCTGCAGGGAGTGTCCGCCCCAGCACATTGACCGCTTCGCGCGTCGTCGTAGTAGCGGCTTTTTCAGGATCGAGAATTGTTAGTGTTAACTTGCTTGCGCTATCTTCGCCATACGCGTGGCTAAAAAGCATCATGGCGCCCAGCGCCACGCTGCTGCAAACTCGAACAAACGCCCAGAGGGTTAACCGCCCCTTCATCATACGACCCTTCCCTTGCTAAGCTTAGTACGTCGGCTGCGACGCACTTGAACTCTGCACTAGCTCACGCAGACCCAGCATCAAGATTCAAGCAAGAAGCGCCGTGATTCTCCGAAGTATTTCCAAGGAATGGGCCATCGCATTGCGGCGCGAGCAGCACGCGTTCCGCCCGGACGCGACGGACATGCGCAAGAAGGGGGGGCTACCATTTATTCGCCAACAAGTTTCATTAACAAAAAACATCAAAAATGTTTGCTAACATTATTTGCGTTTTGCCCACAACTTTTCTTGCAATGCCAGGCGAAGGTTCAAAGTCTTGCTACGCCACCGGCGAGGCGGTAGAGAAACATTCGGCAAGATAGGCTCGGATGACATCGAGAGCGCGATCGCGCGCTTGGTCGTAGGGCTGCTTGATGTAGGCGCCGCTGGCGTTATGGTGCCCACCGCCTCCCAGCATTTGCGCCAACCTGCTCACATTCACTCGTCCCTTGCTACGCAAGCCCACGCGGCACCACCCATCCGGAGTCTCATGGAAGAGCACGCTCACCTCAACGCCTGCAATCCCACGCAAATCGCTGCACAATCCCTCAGGCTCGTACTCGTCCCCACCGGCGAGCTCGTAAATATCGCGCCGCAGCTCGTTCCACACCAGCCGCCCGTCAAACTCATATTTCAGCGTCTGATAAATAACTCCCGTAATGTACACGGCGCGGGGTTTGCGGTTTTCAAACACTGCTTCGGCAATGGCGGCTGGGTTAGCGCCGGCTGCCACCAAAGCCGCCGCCGTCTCGAATGTCACACGATCGGTGTTGGAAAACCGGAAGCCGCCCGTGTCGGCCATGATGGCCGTGAACAAACACGTCGCTGCCTCCGGCGAAATCGGCTCGCCCAGCGCCAGCGCCAGGCGATAGATCAGCTCGCCTGCCGCGCACGCCTCCGTGTCCACCCAGTTCAGGTTGCCAAAAAACGCATTGCTCAGGTGATGATCAATGTTGATAATAAACCCCTCGGGCTTGAACACCTCGTCCACCCGCTCGAAATCCCCACAATCCACATAAATAATGATCTCGCCCGGCCGAATCGCCGGATGCTCTGTGATTGTTTCCCCGAGGTACGGCAGGAACGAGAAGAAATCCTGAATCGGACCGGGAGTGAAAAAACGCACATCCTTGCCCATTTGGCGCAGGACCGCGTAGAGCCCCAAGCACGATCCCAGGCAATCGCCGTCCGGACGCCCATGACCCACAATCAGAAATTCCTGATGGCGACGAATAACCTCGCAAATTTCCCCAACCACGGGCGGCTCGGCTCCACGGCCATTACCCGATTTTTCCGATGCTGTCATGTCATGTCTCCCGGCGAATTCAGCATCTCCGCACGTGCGTGCCTTATGGACTCATCCCATGCCGCAACGCGCCGAGACGAGGTTAACCCTGAGCATTACCACAATATTGAATTATATTCGTTTTCCTATTGGGTGCACCAAAACTTTGCTCATGACTGACCTCTGGAACGGGCTCAAACGCTAAGATCTTCGCGTGCAATGGCGGCCGCAGCTTGGCTTACGCAGGCCCACCCGGCGCCCTCGTCCCCCGGTTTTAGTGAGACACGTCCTCTCTCTGCTTCACATGCTTCCAGGCTGTCCGCCACTATGCACCACGCGGTTTTCGGTCAGGCCGGTAGTCCAGCCCCAGCTCATCCCGCTGGCGGCGCTTCGCTTCCTCCACCAGACGTTCCACGCTCTCGCGCGTCACACGCGTTGTGCGCGGGCTGAGCTTCAACGACTCCAACCGCCCTTGCTGAATCAGCTGATACACACGCTTTTTCGACACATCGAGAAACCTCGCTGCCCGGGCGACACTCCATAGCTCCGACATTGCCGTTAGCCTTTCTTCTTTCTTGTGTTTCGTCATCATTGTGGCCGCGTGTGCCCTAGCCGGTCTGGTGCGGGCTGCCTTCCCAACACGCGGGGACCGCTGCACTCGAGCCACGACCTCATTTTGCACAAAAACCCAACTTCGCGTCCCTTGAAACGTCCTGTTTTTTTCTGCGAAAAATTTTGCGGCAAGCCTGGCCAACCCGCGGGCCGAAGCTCAGGCCATGCTCCACGCGCCACGGCCATGCAGGGGCCGGGCGTTTGGGCTGGATTTTTTTTGGTTTTTTATGTGGGCGGGCCGGGGGGGCGGCCAGCGTTTTGCCCTTCCTCGTACGTTCTGATCCATGCTCGCATGTTCCACACGAACAGTTCGCGCCCACCGGTTTCACCAGCCTCTTGGCGGGTGCGAGCCACGTTGTTGCTGCTGTGCCTTTTTCGGGGCGTGCGGCCCACCGCCTTGGCGTTACGGGGACAGCGGGCCCAGCGGCGTGGCACAAGCGGACATGTGGAGGTCCAACCCACAGCCTGCGGGCCGCAGGCGGGGCTACCTGAGATCCGAGCTCAGCGCTGTTGTCACGTTTCCGCGCCTTTCACATCCCCGCCCTTCCATTATTTTCCAACCTTAGAGGCGAAGGGGGTAAGGTGTCAGTGCCGCTGAGTTTATAAGTGGAGCCCTACGGGGGGGCCGGCGCCTAGCTAACCTCAGAATGTTGAGCCGCGCGTAAGCCAAAGAGGGATGCGTGGTGCCAGCAGGTGCGGCTTTGGTCGTCCCGCCTTCCCGCCGGAAATCATCCCCTGCACCAGATCGTACAGTCCGGGACGGGGCTTATGTACAAAATAGTCCACTTGCGAGCGCCAGGCGCAACAAATCAGTGTCGTTTTCTGGTCAATATAATTGTAAAAGCACAACTTACACACGATTGGCCGGTGCGCGGGTGCATTGGCGAACCTTTTGCTTCCCCTCTTGGCGAGACTGCGAGACCGTAGGCGACTACGATCAGCAACTCGATGAGCGTGAAACCTGCGCGAGGGGAAAGCGCAGCGAACTGAGCGGGTTCCAAAGGCGCGAGCGGAGCCCGCTTTTTTCTTCTATGGCGTCCGCACGTAATAGTCGGTCTTACAGCGAGCCGCAAAGCACAATTTCAGGCCCGGCCGAGGCACGAAGTTCGTGATTTCCCCGAAAATCAAAAAAGGGCATAGTGTATTTTTTGCTTGCAACTCATCAATTGGTAGAATTAATGAGTAATTGTGTTCTTTAACAATGGGAGATGAAAAAGTCAACAGCTGGGGCAGAAATGCTCGCTTGACCCGCGCTTTTGGTGGGGAGAAGCTGCCGCCGGGCCGGCAAATGATAAGGAAGTCGAGCCCCACGGTGTAGGCGAAGTTCCTGGGACATTTGTTCTAGAGAGAATAGGGAAAAAAGATCGGGAAATTAGCATTTTAAAACTAAAAGAAGTGTGGTTTTTTTTCTGCTTTTTCGCACTTTGTTCGTTGTCTGAATGTGACTTAACTGTACATCTCCCTTGGATTGACTCCGAAGCGCAGGAGATTACGACTCAGCTGCGGGCGCCGGAACCACCCCGTCCCCTTGGATTGACTCCGAAGCGCAGGAGATTACGACGTCATAACTATCACAGATCTCACTGATACGCCCTTGGATTGACTCCGAAGCGCAGGAGATTACGACATCAATTATGAAAGTTGGCTGACCACCAACCCCTTGGATTGACTCCGAAGCGCAGGAGATTACGACGACAATTGCCTGACAAGAACTAACTTTTACCCTTGGATTGACTCCGAAGCGCAGGAGATTACGACTTTATTTGTGGAATAATTATATTCTTTTTGCCCTTGGATTGACTCCGAAGCGCAGGAGATTACGACGACTCCCCACATA
>JANZZJ010000209.1 GCA_026419455.1 Candidatus Sumerlaeaceae bacterium
TCCTACAGCAATGCCTAGTAGCGGCGGAGCGCGCCGATCAACGGCGAGTCGCCCTTGAAGCACTTCCTGCCCACGTCAGCTTCAACAACAAGATCGTTGAGAGTCAAGAGATCTTGGACGTCTCAGCCTTTGGAACACTACCTGTAGTCGATATTGGTTCCCTCGTCATCAGGCGGAATTGGAGCCTACAAATTAAAGCCTCCCCGGCAACCCAAGCTGTGTTGGTAAGAGTCAATGGAAGGCTCGTGATTGGCCAAAACGGAAAAATTCTAACAGCCGGCTTCCTACCTGGGCCGAGAGGTGCAGCTGCGGAACGAGTTCTGTTCCTTGTTGATGGGAAAGTCAACCTTGGCGCTTTTGCGGAGGTTGAAGGAACCATTATCGCAGCTGAGAGTATACGAACTCGTCGTTTCTCTCGCGTAAAGGGAGCGCTGATTAGCACTAGCGGCGACGTCCGGCTCGGCCGTTACGCTTGGCTTGAGCATTTTCCGTGGGTTTTCTGGTAAACATCGCAAATGCTTCTTGGCTTAGTTAAACGCGGTCTTTAGGGCCTTGTTTAGCTGCTGCTTACGCAGCAAATTCGCTCATTGAAAGCTTCGCCAAGAGCTGTCGTTATCACGTCGGGGCCCCAATTAAGTAAGTGGCCCCCCACGTCTGCGCCGGGCCCAGAAAAAGATTGAGCTAGCAGGTCTCTGCCGACCTAGGATGGCGCGTGCAAGTGGCCTCGTGGGCCAATGTCACCACCAAGAGACTATGTTTAGTCGTTTGAACAGTGATGCACAATCGTATCCGGCGAAGTTTGCATTTCGGAACTTCATTAGAAGGCGAGCCGGATACACAGCACTGACCAGCTGTCGCCTCTAAGCCTAACAACGTTGACCTGACGTGTGCGGCGGCTCCCAAGGAGCCACAGTGAGCCGATGTACAGCATCGGCTTACGTGGACGGCACTGATCTCTGAGACATAGCCTGGAAAAGGGAGGCGACTCCGAATCCGCGCTGAGTTCGACCAAGAGTGAATATGCCGACCTTGACCCGGGCTAGGCCTCCGCAGCTCGACTACAAAAGGTCACGCAAAAGGCAAGGCCAAGCGGGAAAACATTCTGCCATTATACACATGGGCGCACGCTCGCATCCCCCCGGAAGTGGAAGTGGTTCGTTGGGCGCAAAGCCCCCAAAGTGTTAGTCGTTCGTTGCACCGAAAGGCATGCGATGACTGGTGTGCAATGGGTGGGGGAGCCGCGTCGCCCTGAGAACCAAGGCGTATTTTTCGACACCCCTAAAAACTCACCACTTGGGTACGTACTAGCTCGACGTTTGTCAGCATTGCGCTGTAGCAGGTAAGGCATCACTGGACAGTTAACGTGCTGGCCCCCTCTCTTGGGAAATGCATGCCTCCTAAGGAGTCGTCGGATGCTGCTCTGGGCGGCGGAGGGTTCTCGCAGAGCTAAGCGTGCCCCGGGGCTTCCGCGCACGGTCAAGTCTTTGCACCCTTGTTAGTTCACTATCGGAGCAGAAAAACCTTCCGCACGAAAAAGGTATTAGTTGCGTATATTTGGACGGTTGGTTGTTCTGCTCAGGTGGCGATCGTTGCGGCCTCTTAAAGCCAGCCAGTCAAGCGAGGCATCCAGGGACAGGTTCTGACGGGAACGCCTAAATGTGTCAGCCGCCGAAAAATGCCGACCATTTTGCCCGCCCGTGCTTTAAAGCTGTCCAGTCTATTTGAACCCCAATGTCTTTAGTTTCAGTCTCGCCCGCGTCCTGCAAGTCCTCCTGCGGCTGAGCCCAAGCAATGTGGCGTCCTCGAGCGTGACTCGCCTACAGGCCGGTATAACGGGCAATCTCAGGATCAACTTGCACGGATTATCGACCCGCCCACGTGACCCCCGCTGCCAAAAGTTAACGCGCCATGCAGATCGAACCCTTCGATTTCCGCTAGTGTCAGCAAGGGGTAGCCAAAAATTGCTTACGTCCTGTACGTCTATCCCTGGTGCGCCGTAAAAGTCCTGCGCGGGGGTCTATCGCCCTACGGTGGGAGAGGCGCTCACCGAACAGTATGTCCCCAGACACAGCCTGCACGCCCGGAAGGAGCGCCAGTGGTCGGCCTACTGGCCTCGACGCTTTAAGTGGCTCCCGTGATGCCCTGGAGGATCGCTCGGCGTAACCGCCGCGTTGCTCTGGTAATTTTGTTCGCGCTCTGGGCATGGTGGCCCTTGCTCAGACAGAATGCGAGGCGCCCATTGTTCGACAAAGACACATTCGCCAATCAGGCTTTGGAAATTACGCGGGTGGCGTGCGCCGAATCAAAGTGCTGAATCAAGACCACCTCCCCACGAGGACAAGAACAGCGATTACAATGGCAAGGCGTAGTCTTTGCGCCTGAAGCGGGAGAGGCCAAAAAGCGCACGCTCAGAGGCGTCTCAGTCCGCCGTGCTTTGACCGCAGTACGTGTCGCGGTTTACCTTAGGACCCGCAGTTCTGGGAAAGCTCGGACCGCACTGAAATAGCTGCGGTCCAGGACGCCGCGATAGCCGCCGATTTCTCTTTAATCCGCACGTGCCGGACCTCAGCTTCGACAAGGGACCGCAGCGCGACCTCTAGCCTCGATGCGACAAGCAGCTGGGTCTGTTGACCCCGGACCCGGATAGTTGAAATCCGATGCTTCGAGACCCCGGCCCGAGAGTAGTCGTACTCCAGCCTTGGCCAAACGACGTCCCGACCGCCCTATGTATCGAGCGACAAAGAACAGCACCCGCGCTAACTGGCAGCCGTAGGAGCCTCGGAACTCACTTTTGATAACGTTCGAAGGTTCGCCTTTTGCCCTGCCCGCCCAACAGTCGCTTCGCGAGAGCCTTAGTTTTGCAGGCCCGATCCGCCGAGCGCCCCAGGGGCTGGTTGGCCACCCAGACTCCGTGCGCATGAGTGCTCGGTTCGGATGCGTGCCGTGGATACTGACCCCCCACGGGCCGGGCTTGGCGTTCCGATGCCGGTGGCGAAGCGCGGTTCGCCGCTCGGTAAGAACACGGGAAGCAGAACGATTCTGCTTTGGCGGGCTGAACCTCGCTGGTTCCGTGGAGATGATTCCCAATGCGCTGCAAATCGCGGAGCCTGCCCTGCACAAGAGCGCTCGCAAGCCTTGCTCATGCCCGTCGCAGCTCGCCGGCAATTAAACGACCTTCCGGACCAGGTGTGGGGCCTGTCAACATCGGACTTTATAACGACGCTACCGAGAGCATGCTCAAGGCACTGCCGGAATAGCAGGCGCTCGGTTAACCGGACGAATCGCCCAATTTACAAACAGGGACCGACGGCTGTGTTCCCAGCAGGGACAGCTTCGAGCCCGCTCTGGCGTGAAGAATGAAGCTTGGACGCCACGAGCAGGCAGGCCCTTCGTACACCCCGTTATTTGGCCCCCATGCCCGCCATTCTGCTTCGACCCCCCCCAGCCGTGGGCCGGTGAGTTTTGCCAACGGGGCCATCTTCCGCTCCTCCACTTAGGCACAACGATCTCCTGACAAAGCGTGAGCTGCGAGATGCACTCCTTTCGTTTTCGACGCTTCTTCTTTGCGGTTTCACTCGCCCAATGGCTAACCTCACACCCAGGCCAGCCAGGGGTTTTCAGCAAACGGCGGGCGACGCCGATAATGCCACTGGTGTGACAACAGCAGCACCACTCTGTGCCATCCTTGCGGGAAAAGGACATTCGCCGGGAGGACTCCCCGTTTTTAGCCACTGCCTGTACAGGCCAAGTCGATTTTGCCGAATGCCGGTCCGCTTGAGCTCCGCGGATTTTTGCCCAGCAGCGCACGGATTCTCGGCCCACGGCGCAAGTTCGATTCCCTCCGCGTGTACCATTCCTGTCCTACCCGCTCGCTTCCTCCGAACTCCGCGTACGGGGCCGAGGGAACCAGCCTTGGAACCTCCTAGCGCGGACCCGAAGGAAGAGGATTCCATGTCGGTGAGCTACCGAGAGCCCATTAAGGCTATTCCGACAAGAAAGACTATGAGGCGGTATCCGCTAAGGGCTTGCTGGAGTTTCGAAATAAGGAGGCCATCCGGCGGTGGTCGCAACATCGTGGGGTAACGCGCCCACAGCTCATGGGCTTGCCAGGCTTCTTCGCCACTTCCACATTCGGCCGATAACCAGGATCGGGAGATGGGAGACGCGAAAGCGGCTATGTAAGCACTTTGAACATGCATGGTTTCGCTATGTTCCCCCTCTGATAACCGTCACGGCGCCAAAGCCCTCGAAAATCCAAGCAATTTCGCGGGTGTCCAGCCGTTACACGTGGCTGGGTGTGACGGATCGCGTGGCTGGGTGTGACGGATCGCGAAGTGCGAGTTTTTCCAGTAACGGCGCGGACTGTGACGATGTGACGGTTCAGGCGTAGAAGCCA
>JANZZJ010000210.1 GCA_026419455.1 Candidatus Sumerlaeaceae bacterium
TGAGGGGCTCATTGATGACAAACCAAACGAGATTCTCATCGCAAGTTGGGGGACCGTCACGGGGCTTCAGTTTATGCTCGACCTTCGCCAGAAACACAAGATCGTTCCCCCATCCTTCGACATCGCCAACGACTACAACAACCAACTCGAGGATTTCAAAGGGGGACGATTGGCTATGATTTTCATGGGCCCCTGGGCGACGGCAAACATTCTCTCGGGCAGCGAATTCAAAGACAATCCTAAGAATCTTGGCGTGGCTATGCTACCGAGTGGGCCTGCTGGCTCGGGCTCGCCCATAGGAGGACACTGCTACGTCATTTCTGCTAGCTGCAAGCATCCCGACATCGCATTTTATTTCTTGGATTGGATCAACAGCGCCAAAAACCAGGTGCGCTTCACTATGCGCAACAACTTGCTGCCGACCCACAAAGAGGCCTACGAAATGCCAGAGGTGAAGACCAACGAACTGGTCCAGGCGTTTCGCAAGCAGCTTGATGTGGCACGTGCTCGGCCGGTCATTCCTGCTGGGGCTGGTCTCTTTCCGCCACTGACCCAAGCCTACCAGGACGCATTGCGTGGTGCCAAATCACCAAAAGAAGCTCTTGAGTTTACGGCCAAGGAGTGGCGCAAGCTTCTAGCGAACCAATAGCAGCTTTTCAGCGAGGGGGGGCGCTATGCCCCTCACCGCGAAGCAATTTTGGGAAGAGCAGCTCGCCGTTGGCTGCCAGAAATACTCTTTCAGGGAGAGGTTAATAACATGAGAATAGTTAGTGCTGCCTGCGTGACCGCAGGTATTTTTGTTGCTGCACTCGTGCCAGCACAAAATTTACCGCAGACAACACCGCCGCCATTTGCTTTGCTCTCGTGTACGCGCTTGCCGATCCCAAGGCAAATGCATGGAGCAGCGGTTGTTGGAGCGCGCCTTTACGTCATCGGGGGGATTCTTAACGTAGGGGGATGGACGCCGTCGGTCATTTCGGCTCCTATCATCCAAGGGGGCGCCCTTGGCAGTTGGCGCGAAGAGCGCCCCATGCCAGAAATTCGTTCCTACATTTCGCAATCGATTGAAGTGGTCAACGATCGCATATACGTCATCGGGGGAGCGGTAGCCGCCACCTCCAACACACTTGAGGCGGACCTCAGCCGAGCAAACGATGTTCTTTGGACGCGGGTGAATGCCGATGGTTCGCTCCAAGAGTGGAGGCGCTCACAGCCCTTCGATGCAACGCCCGTCTCGTGCATTGCCACGTCTTCGAACGACAAACATCTTTTTGTTCTTGGAGGCTCTGCTCAGGAGGGGATTTTGGATCAGACCTGGGTTTGTGACCTTTCCTCCGACGGTTCTCCTACGAACTGGCGTAAAAGCTCGCCTTTGCCCAGCCCACTATGGTTTCACGGCGCGGCAATCTTGGAGGATCGCCTTTTCGTTTGGGGGGGACTGACGGAGCGCTCAAAGGATGCCATCAACCCCAAAGTGTACTCGGCGCTCGTCAACGACGACGGAACCCTGGGCGTCTGGCGTGAGGAAACCCCAATGCCCGCACCGACGTATTCGTCGGCTTTTTGCGGCTTTAATGATTACCTCGTGGGCGTTGCCGGCCGCTACAAAGGCGCAATTTTTACGAACGCCATTTGGTATGCGCGTGTCCAGGATGGTAAAGTGGGGCCCTGGAACGTTCTCAACACAAACCTTGAAACACGAGTTTACCACGCCCTTGGTCTTGATAAGCTCCATGGCTACGTCTACATCATGGGAGGGCAATACAAGGACGCCAATACCCAGGGTTTTGGCAGGATGTTGGGGACTGTTCAAGCTTTCCAGATTACTCAGCCAAAACAGAGTCGCTTGGAGCTGAAAAGTGCGAGCAGCGTGTCCCCCAGTACGGCGGCACCCGCAGCCACTTCTGCGGCTGCACCCAACGCAAAAGATTTTATGACCTTGGCAGCTGCTCAGGTAGCAGCTAAAACTCAGCGAAAGCCAATCCTTGTGTTGTTCTACTCGCCGGAAGTGCCGGCTTGCAAGCGCTTCTGGGACGACGTGGTCTCCAAGCCCGCCTTCTCCACTCTTACTCGCAACTACGTGGTGTCCGTTTACGACATCACCAAAGAGCCATCCGATGTGCCAGCTCGGTATGGGATCTTCAAAGTGCCCGCTGCGGCTGTCCTGGAAAATGATGGCACATTAGTGCGAAACACAATCCGGTTAAAATCAGAAGAGGATCTGAAACTCCTGCTGAACCAGTAAAACCGCAAAGCTTACCAACTAAGGGGATTGAATTCCAGTGAACGGAGTTCCGTCGTTCGGTGGGGGCTTTTGTTCTTTTTCGAGTGCGGCTGCTGTGCAGAGTGCGCGGACTTCTTCTGCGAACTGATACTCGGCAACGAGTTCCGCGAGGCGTCTACGTTCCTCAGTGGTTCCCGTGCGGGCTTCGATAAGATCAGGAACAACGTTCGGCCCTAGGGCAATACCAACTTTTGCGCAGGTCGCGCTCACGCGGGGGGCAATGAGCACCAGACGCCGCGTGGCCATCGCGCATGCGTGCTGGGGCCCGTGGAGTGTTATTAGCTCACGAGCAGCTGTCAAAATTTCATCTTCTACAGAGCGGGGGTTTCCAGCAGCGAGCCCACTCGCGCGCAGCTTACGGATGCTCTCAATCCGCAAGGCATAGGCCTCATTTGATCGTTTGAGAATCTCGTGCTGCCGCACTAGCGGGTCAGGATGTGTTACCGGTGGCGAGGGTTTATGGCTTGGAACATAACGCAAAGCTAGTAGTGTCCCCATGGCGAATAGGACCAACGTGGCGCCCATCATGACCGCCATGCGGCGAAACGAATGCTTGCGAAACCACCTCAACTGAGTCACAGGTGTTCACGTGCGTTGAAGCTGCGTCCATTCAATGCTTTGTCTGGCAGCCTCAGAATTTTGAGGAATGCTTGCGCAACTTGCTCAGGCGTCGGTAGTTTGCTTTGATCCTCATTGGGATAAGCCAAGCGACGCATTGCGGTGGAGGCACCGCCAGGATTAATCGAGCACGCAATCACACCCGTTTGCTCGTTTTCCATAGCGATAAGCTCCATCAGTGCCTCCACGGCGTATTTACTTACTGCGTAGGCCCCCCAGTTAGGGCGGAGTGTCCGGCCTACGGAGGAACTGACGAAAACAATCCGACCGCCGCCGCTCTGTCCTTTCATCTTTCGCAACGCGAAATGAGACACGTAAAATGCCCCATGGAGGTTAGTCGCGATTGTGGTGTTCCACTGCTCGGGCGAGTATTCATGGATTGGGACCATGAGGCCAAGCACAGCAGCGTTGTTCACCACCATGTCGAGACGGCCAAAGCGCTGGACACAGTCGTTGACAAGGTGTTCCACACGGGTGGCGTCGCGAATATCGCAGGCGCGGGCCATGACGTCCACTGCGTATAAACGCCGGATTTCGTAACTTATACTGCGGAGCGAGTCAGCATCGCGCGCGATTAGGCACAAATTGGCTCCCTCCGACGCCATCGCCTTGGCGAGCGCGGCCCCGATCCCGCGACTGCCCCCAGTGATCAGCACCACCTTGTCCGCAAAGTTATACATTCCTCGACCCTTTCCTCTCTAAATTTCCGCGCCCCGAACACTCCTTAAACATTTATCGAATGAGATCCATGACGGATGGCGTGATGATTGTTGAAGCATCAATCACGAGACTTTCTTTGCGCAGTAGCGCATCCTTAACGTCCTGAACTGTGATTACTTTGCGTGGTTGTTCCTCCCAGGGCCTTTTGTGCCGCTTGGCTAGGGCCTCGACTTTCGCTACTCTTGCAGCGTATTTCCCTCCCAGAAATTTCGCCTCGAGCCACGTCGCCACGATTTCCAACGCCACCCCGCTACCTACCACCTTACCTCCAAGGCAAAGGACGTTGGCGTTGGAATGCTCGCGGCTCAGCCGTGCTGAGAATATGTCGTTTGCCACGGCAGCAAAAACGTTGGGCAGCATATTGGCGACAATACCTGATGGATAGCCCGCGCCGTCCAGAAGGATAGCTCGCTCGCATTCCCCTTGGCTTACAGCCAAAGCTGCAGGATAGACGAAATCCACAAAGTCCACAGACTCGCGGGAGTTCGTTCCAAAATCTACCACTTCCTCGCCACGCTTGTGTAAGAACTCTACGACTTCTCCCTTGAGATCGAAACCAGCGTGGTCACTTGCCACCGCTATTCGCATTTTCTTGCGTCCCTCGGTTCCATGTGCGTAAAAGTCTGCGTTGTAGATACGAGGCGAGAACTGTAACGTCAATTTGTTTTCCCAAATTCGGGTCAGTGGATCTCGGGAAAACGGCAAAACGGGCTACTGTGTTCAAGGTTCTCAAGAGAAAGGACGGTTCCCATGGCAAAGTTGCTGCGCGTATTTTCCATCTGCCTATTAGTAGGTTGCATTAGCGCATGTGCCGGTGTGCGTGAACATGTGCGTCAGTATGACTTTCGAACCATGCGGCGCGCTGCAGCTCGCGAAAAAGCGGTCCCTTCGCCCATTGCGGATGTGCTTGATATGAATGGCTGGACTAGCGATTTCGACGGGGCTACGGCGTTCGCACGTGTAAACCACCAGCGCACCATTGTATTTTTCTATGGACCCACTTCGGCCTCAGCAAAAGCTAAATCACTTGTCGAAAAATCGGTGGCTCGTATCTCCGATGTGCAAAAAGTAGCCCTGAACATTGAGAAAAAACGGGGCATTGCGGCACGTTTGGGAGTGGATCGGGTACCGGCTATCGTCGTGCTTGACGCGTCGGGGCGCGTCGTAGCTCGCGAAGAAGGCGCCATTACGCAAGATACCATTGCCTCGGCGCTGGCGCAGTAAACCCCAAACCCCTTATGTCTGCTGTGTCCCACGTTACGGACAGAGTGCTTTTTTGACCTGCTTTGCATTGTAGCGCATTAGTTCGACGTAGCTTTGGCGCTCCGACGTCCCCTCCGGATCAAGAAGGGCCACTCGTCCCCCCACCTCCTGCGCGATGATATGCGCAAGACGTGCATCCATTTGAGGTTCAGCAAAGATCGTTTTCATATTAAGTGCTCGTATCTCTTGGACCAAGGCTTTAATTTCGCGTTCGGACGGCTGTTTGCCAGGATACATTTCGATGACGCCGGCGACCTCCAGTTCATAGCGCCTGGCAAAGTAGCCGAAGGAGTGGTGAAAAGTGATAAGCTTGGATCCCCGACATGCCTCGAGTTGCTCGCGAATCTCTTGGTGCAGCCCGGTGAGTTCACGGCTATAACGCATGGCACCTTCGTGCCAGAGTGCTGAGCGCTCGGGGGCCACACTGACCAAGGCCGCTTTGATCTCCTTGGCAGCAAGGTCGGCCAGAAGCGGATCCAACCAGAAATGTGGATCTGTCGCGCTATGGTCGTGACCGTGTTCATGGAGCTGATCACGGCCAGCGGGGGATTTGCCGGCCGATTTTTCCACCAATCGCAGTTCCTTTGGTTTGGGCACATCTTTTGGCAGCAACCCCTTTTTGTCCAGTACATCGCCGAGGGCCAGCAACTTGCACTGCTTGTTTGTAC
>JANZZJ010000221.1 GCA_026419455.1 Candidatus Sumerlaeaceae bacterium
GGTGAGCACGGTCGTAGATCACACCAACGATCAGGAACATCATTGCGCTCGACAACCCATGGTTGAACATCTGAAAGACGGCTCCGTTCATACCTTCGCCATTGAGTGCAGCCATCCCCAAAAGGACGTATCCCATGTGAGAAACGGAACTGTACGCAACCAGTTTCTTAAAGTCTTTCTGCGCCATCGCGCAAAACGCACCGTAGATGATATTAATGACCCCGAAAAGGGCGATGAGGCCAACGAAATAGCCTGTCGACTCCACAAACATGGGGAAATTAATTCTCAGAATTCCGTACCCACCGAGCTTTAACAGAATCCCCGCAAGAATCACCGAGATGGCAGTCGGCGCTTCCACGTGAGCGTCGGGTAACCACGTGTGGAAGGGGAACATGGGGATCTTAATCGCAAAAGCGATGAAGAACCCAAGCCACAAGAGGTGTGCGATGAACAGACTGTCACGGAAAGGCTGAACTTGGATTAGCTCAGGTATAGAAAACGTGTGGTACTTCATATACAGCACGATAATCGCCAGCAACATGAGGACTGATCCGGCAAGTGTGTAGAGAAAAAACTTAATCGCTGCATACTCTTTGCGTGGCCCACCCCATATGCCGATCAAGAAATACATAGGCAGCAGCATGACTTCCCAAAAAACGTAAAAGAGGAATAAGTCGAGCGCGACGAAGACCCCCATCATCCCCGTGATCAGCAGCATGTACATCATGTGGAAACCTTTAACTGCTTTCTCGATGTGCCACGCCGCAAAGACTGCAAGAAAGGAAAGCAGACCAGTCAAAAAAACTAGTATGACACTAAGCCCATCGACACCTAAGTGATACCACACGCCAAAACTTGGAATCCACGCAAACCGCTCTTCAAACAGGCTCCACGAGCCAGCCGGGAATTTCGCGTTCTGTTGACCAATGAAACTTGATCGTACTTCCGTCGGAAGTTGGTAGAATTGCACAAGGAGCACGCAGCTCAGAACGAAAACAACAAAACTTGTGATCAACGAAATCTTTCGGATAATGTCATCGCCACGACGCGCAGGAATTGCCGCCATAACAACCATTCCCGCAATCGGGAGAAAAACAATCCAGCTCAACAAGTGTGGTATCATTGCTAATCGATGCTCCCTAAGATCCAAAGCATGAAACCGGCTAAGAAAATCACGCCAATGCCTACAGCAGCCAAGTATTGACCGACCCGGCCGGACTGCAGTTGGCTCAATACTCTTCCTCCGCTGCCGACAGCCTGACCCACTCCATTTACAAGGCCATCGACAACAAAGCGGTCGTGTAAACCCACTAGCCGCGACAAGAGCTTCGTGCACCATCCGGTTGCATTGACAATGCCGTCAATGACCTTGAGGTCGAATCCCGCAATCCAGCGGCAAAGAACAAGGAAAGGACGGGTAACAAAGCGCACGTAAAATTCATCTATGTAGTACTTGTTCAGTAACACTCTGTGGATCAGAGAACAGCGCTGGGCCACAGCTGCAGCGTTTATCCACCGCTTCATATACGTGGCCCATGCAAGAGCGAAACCGATGAAAAAGGCAGTAAGCGACCCTATAACGGCATAATTGTGCGCTCGATGCGCAAGATGTTCGTTGTGACTCCCTAAGCTATGCACATCTTCTGTTGCGGGAGGTGCAGTACCGCCGCTCGCCATACCCGAGGCCCCTCCTCCTGCAAATGTCGGCGGTCCCAGCCACTCGCTCAGGTGTGTTATTTGAGGTGCGGGATTGCGTGTCCAAAACCAGTTCCCGTGTCCACCACCGATAGGGTAAATGCTAAGGCACGCTAAGACAATAAGAGGAAGAGTCATTACCCACGGACTTTCATGGGCATGGTGATATGCATGCTCATCTCGTGGCTTTCCAAAGAATGCCAGGAAGATGAGGCGAAACATGTAAAAAGAAGTGAGGCATGCCGCACCCATAGCAAATAACGCAAGAGCACCATGCTGCGGCTTCAAAAAGACGAGCTCCAATGCCGCCGCAATAATAGAATCCTTCGTGAAGAAACCAGAAAAGGGCGGCAGACCTGTGAGTGCAAGTGTGGCAATGAGGAAAGTGACAAAGGTGATCGGCATTTTGCGTCGTAATCCGCCCATCTCACTCAAGTTTTGAGTATGAAGAGCATGAATGACGCTTCCCGACCCCAAGAATAGACATGCTTTAAAAAACGCGTGCGTGGTAAGATGGTAGACGCCGGCTGTGTATCCCGAAGCTACAAAGCCGCCTACACCAAGACCCAACATCATGTACCCCAACTGGGAAATCGTGGAGTAGGCCAGGACTTTCTTAATGTCATCCATAACGACACCCATCGTCGCCGCAAAAATGGCTGTAAAACCACCTATATATGCGACCACAAGGAACGTCTCAGGCGTCAAAATCAGATACGACCGTGCCATCAGGTAAACGCCGGCTGCGACCATTGTCGCTGCGTGGATGAGTGCTGACACCGGTGTTGGGCCTTCCATGGCATCGGGCAACCAAACATGCAGCGGAAACTGGGCACTTTTGCCGACGGCACCACCAAAAAGGAGTAAACCAATAACCGTTCGCCAAGATGCTGCGAGAGTCCCTTCCTTAACGGCTGCAAAAATGTCCGCGAAACGCAGTGAGCCTACCTGCCAGTAAAGGATCAATATGCCCGCAAACATGAGAACGTCGCCAACGCGAGTGGTCATAAATGCTTTTAGGCAGGCATTGGCCGCGCTGGGCTTTTCAAAATAGTGACCAATGAGCAAGTAGGAGCAAAAGCCCATGATCTCCCACGAGATGTACAAGGTTAGTAGGTTATCCGAAAGAACAAGGCCCAACATCGCTGCGCTAAAAAGCTGAAGCGCCGCAAAGAACCTTACATACTTTGGGTCTCCATGCATGTAGCCGATCGAGTACAAGTGGACAAGGAAGCTCACCGTCGCGACAACCACTACCATCGTCGCCGACAAGTTGTCGACGAGGACCCCCACAGGCCATTTTATTCCATTACCACGCGGATCAAACCATGGTGAGATCCAGCGAAAGGCCGCGACAGGGGAGTGAAGTTGAAAGACAAACGAAAAGAGAACAAGCCCAAGGGCGAGAACTATCCCCATAATTCCTGTCGCCAACCAATCGCCATAGCGAGGCAGTCGGCGTCCGAAAAGCCCAACTACAGCAAAACCCGCCAGCGGCAGGATAATCAATGCCAACGCTAATGTTTCAGGGCTAAATTTCATCAAACCTGCTAACCTCGCAACGAGCTAGGCTCATCAACGTCTATAGAGCCAAATCGGTTAAATATGTTAATGATAATTGCCAAGGCGATTGCTGCTTCGCATGCGGCCAGAATCATCACGAAGATTGCGAAAACTTGTCCATCGAGCGCAACCGGCTGCGACACCCCAGCCAGTGGCATCACGTGTTCCGTGTATCGCGAAAACGCGACGAAATTAATGTTTGCGGCGTTGAGAATTAGTTCTACGCCTACGAGCACTCCTACCGCATTCTTCCTGAAAACAACGGTTGCCGCTCCAAGTGCGAAGACGACGCTGCTCAGGAGCAAATAATGGTAGAGGGTCACCATCTCAATCCCGCTCCCTTCGGCGTACGAGATATGAAGCTCCAATAAGGGCAACCAGCAGCGTCAGGGAGGCAAATTCAAAAGGGATAACGTACTTTTGCAGAAGAAGCACGCCCAAGGGCGCCGTCGTGCTACCTGCAGGCGTTTCGGGGCGGAGCGGCCAGATCGCTCCAATCAGCACAGCAAGCTGAACGGCAAGAATGCCGCCGCCTACGACAAGCGCAAGCCACTGAGAGCGCCGCTTTGACTGAAGTAGCTCCTCCAGCGACCGGTTCGTGAGCAATATGCCAAACAGCACGAGCACAACGATTCCCCCCACGTAAATGACCACTTGGCTTACGGCTAGAAAGTCTGCGCCCAACAGGGCGTACACGCCGGCAATTCCCAGGAGAGAGAAAAATAGTGCGTAAGCGGCATTGACAATACTTCGGGCAAAAGCAGCGGTAGCGGCACTCAAAACCACGAGCGTCGCCAAACACCAAAACACCACTAGTTCGCCACTCATTTCGTTACATATGCTCCGTCTTTATCCGTGCTAGAGCCCTTTTTCGAGGACACGAATAATCCAGCCTCTTCGTTTGAGCAGTGAAAGGCATGGGTCAAGCAGTAATCAGACCTCGAAGTCCAAATCTAGCTATACTCCTTGCCGGTCGCGCCTATTTTACCCTTCCTAAAATAATATCCGGGTAGTTTTTGCGCACGAAGAACGAGTCTAGCACGGTCGCAAGGCGGGGTGTTGCATCAATTACGAAGAAGAGATCAGAATGGTGGCCGAAGTAAATTTCGACCAGCCCCACACTTTGCGAGAGTGCGTCGTCTTCGGGAACACGTTGAGCCGATTTCAGAGCACCGGCATACACTGGCAGCAATCCGATCCGCAGGAGCAGCAGTTCAAAAGCTCGGCGGACTCCGTGGACGCCCACAGCGAGGTCTTTGCGCCACAGGCAATGCGCGGCGTAGCGCCAAATCAACTCCTGGCTCTGTTGGTTTGCAAAGTCGAGAGTGTGGTCTAGTACCGAACGCGGATAGCGGCCCGGCAAAGGAGGGATTTCCAAACTCCCCAACCGACAAAGTGCAGCTATGTAGTTGCGCAAAATACCCAGCGAGGCCTCCAATGGCTTACCGTGCTTCCACATGCTCGCCGCACAACCAAGCACAAGCGATAGAAACGTCCGGCGCACTGATGGCTGGCCGCGTTTGGATTGAGCAATTCGGAATGGTTCGCGAAAATTAGTTCGCCGGTTGGCTTCTATAAATGCCGATACGTCATTATCTTTGGTCATCTGCGGCACACCGGCTTCGACCTTAGGTGGACATCTCGCCTCTAACCATAGACGAAGCATACCTAGTAAGACGTGCATCGCTACCAGGCGCGTGGGAAGTTCGACTGATTTCTCTTCGAGTATGTCCCGTAGCGCTTGCTCAACTTCTAAATAGCTCTCCCACGAAAGGCAGTAGCGACTGTCGAAGGTCACATCGCGCGAAATCTTATCGCATCGAAATGCCTGCGAGGATTGCTTCCCAAGAGCGGCTCGCGACGTTTCCAGTAATTCCCCCTCATTGTGGCGCACTGTGGGGCATGCGAACGACAACCCCACAAATACCTCTGCGTGAGCTTGACGAAAGACGAATGGGAAATCCCGACAGGTCTGCGGTTTCCAAAACTCACCGAGGACGGCGTGAATCGCACACTTGTTTTCCCGACTCAAGAAAACGCAAGCTCCGTTTTCCTGACGCCCAAGGACGTACTCTCCATTTTCCTCTGCCCGTATCGTGTCTGTGGCGAGCAAAGGTTGGTCCAAGAACTCACCAAGCGCCGCCAAATTCTGCGTTATATGCTCCACACGTGTTGGATCCACCACTATTCGAGGAAAAACACGACAGCAGAGCCCGCAGCTGTGACAGGTGAAACGAGCATTTGGCGGAACAACCACACGCAAAGGCTCAGAACCCTTGGTCGGAACTTCAGAAATGGGGTCACTAAACGTCATTGGTCACGTTTCGTGGGCTAGAGGTTTATTTTCAGCCACCGGCTCTTGTGTTTTCTCAAACGCAAGTGGGCTATACATTTCTGTGTAGCCGCACAGCGTACAAGTTATCAAAATAAACTCCTCAGAACCAAACGAGAGCAGTGGAGGAAATTTCCCGGGCAGTTTCACTGTCCGCGTGACAGCGGACTTTCCCCTGCATTTCGGGCAGCAAAAACTTGCCAACAATTTCTCCTCAAGACTCATGGCCGAGAAAATCCTATTTTTTCTGGCTGCAAATTCTCATTGCTAGCGAAACGTAGAATCAATGACGAATGCACTGGCTATAACTTATAGCGATGCCGCAAGAAGAGAGATTCCCATGAAATTAGCTGGCTGTTCGAGATGGACTAACGTTGTTCGGTTTCTAGTGCTGCTCGGCCTCCTCATTTTGGCGACGGCATGTAAGGACCAAGACCTGGTGTTTAAACCCGACTTCAGCATAAATCTCTTTTACCCTGGGCCCAAATGGCCGAATGTTAAGAAGCTTGGCAAGGTCGAACAGGACGTCTACCAGCGTTATGGCAAACCGCAAGCATTTCGCGTCCTCTGGCCCCCAAATGGCGACATACGTCAGCGCTCGGACCTCGAAGAAGCGTTTGCCAAACAACCCAAGGTCATTCCTCCCTACAGTTGGGTTTATCCCCAGCAAGGCATCGAAATAGTTTTTCGTGGTCAAGGCTACGAAGAGCAACCGCTTTCCGACAAGGTCCGCCTTGTGCTCAAGTACGGCGATCCCGAAGATGTTAAAGAGCTCTCCTCGGGAATCGTTCAGTGGACTTACTACAGCGTGGGGAAAATGATAAAGCTTCGCGCTGGCCGTGTTGTCGAAGTAAAAGAGTTTCCCCCGATGGGACGCTTCATCAAAAACTGATGCTTATACTCTGGTGCCGCGCCGTGTGGGACTTAGTATCATAAACAGCCTTCTATCGCACCGAGTCTCTACTGTTCTTTGTCGTCGGTAATCGTGTTTTCCAACACACCAATTTTTTCAATTTCAATCCTGACCACATCGCCACTGCGCAGGAACACGGGTGGATCTCGCCAGACACCCACTCCCGCCGGCGTACCGGTAGAAATTAGATCCCCTGGCTCTAGCGTTATCCCTTGTGAAATGAACGCGATGAGTTCGGCGACGCAGAAAATCATTTTACTCGTATGGCTTTCCTGCATGAGGATGCCATTTACGCTGGTCTTCAGGACTAAGGACGCGGATCCGCAATTTCGTCGGTTGTCGTGATCCAAGGGCCTGTTGGAGCAAAGGTGTCCATGCTTTTTGCCCTCAGCCACTGGCCATCGCTTTTCTGAATGTCACGCGCGCTAATATCGTTGACTATGAGATAGCCGAGGACATGAGCCAGTGCTCTCTCAGCGGGAATCTTTTTGCCGCCCCGACCAATGACCACCCCGAGTTCACCTTCAAAATCCAACTTTGCGGTGATTGAAGGGCGTTTCACAAGGTCCTTGTGTCCGCAGATTGCGTTAGCAAATTTTGCGAAAATTACCGGTGTCTTTGGCGGTTCAAGATTTTGTTCCTCGCAGTGATCACGGTAATTCAACCCCACACAAATAAACTTCGTGGGACGAGGAATTGGCGGCAAAATCCGTACAGAATCCACAGAATATTGCGGTACTGATTTTACCAGCCCACTTGCACAGCCGCTTTCAAAAGCATGCCGAATGCTGTCGCCCCAGCGCTCAAAATCAGCAGCCATAGCGAAAATGTCAGCATTCAGAATAGGAGCGTCGACCTCATACCCCATCACACGTAAGAGATGCTCAACGTCATAAATCCTCTCATCCTTAACAAACCCGAGACGGGGGGGCTCTTGATTGGCGAGGTAACGAGCAAGTTTCATAGTAATGGTCCTTCTCTCACTGCAGCCACGCAATTCATTCCGTTGAAGGTATGCCCTGTTCCCAACGCTGTTCGAGCCATCGCAAGGCAGCGCGTTTGGCTTCATCGTATACTCTTGGTAACGGAACACCATGCTCCAACGCGATTCGGCGACAGTCCTCATATTCAGGTGCAACCTTGAGCACCTCATTGCCACTCCAGAGTGCGATCTTTACCCGAATCTTGCCCCACGTGCAATTTATCTCGTGGATTTCGCGCTGGAGGCAATAGCGATCAATATGAATAACTTTCACGCCAAATGTCGTGGACTCTCTCAACAGTACGCCCTTAATAGCAGCAAGCTTCTCGATCTCGACGAGGCACTGGATACTGATTCCTGGCCTGTTCTTCTTCATCTGGATTGGAGCAAAAACAACATCCAGTGCCCCATCATGAAACAATCGTTCCTGCAAATATCCCGCGTACTCACCCGGCATGTCGTCTATCTCTGTCTGAACCAAAACCAGCTTGCGATGTTCCACAGGCGGGTTGTTGGGGAGACTAGAAAGAAATAATCTTAAACAATTAGCAAAATTTTTATCGTCGCGGCTTCCAGCTCCGTAACCGATTTTCTCATACGTCAGCAGCGGTAGGGTCCCAAATTCCGTCGCGAGTGTGCGTAGGATAGCAGCGCCTGTCGGAGTTGTAAGCTCTCCGCTGCGCTCACCGCTGGTTACCGGCACTCCTTCCAGCAAGAGTGCGGTGGCGGGCGCAGGTACTGGCAACTCGCCATGCGCTGTCTTCACGCGGCCACTGCCCACGACTACCTCCGACGCAGTGGCATGCTCAATACCAAGAAATTCTGCGCACCACATGGATCCAACGATGTCTATGATTGCGTCTACTGCCCCCACTTCATGGAAATGAACTAACTCCACCGGCATTCCGTGGACCCGAGCCTCCGCCTCGCCCAATAGCTGGAAGCACGAAATAGCACGCTGCTTAGTCCTTGGGGGAAGCGATGAATGGGAAATCATGGCGCAAATGTCAGATAAGCGCCGGTGCACATGCTCAGAACGACATTCCACGATTACCTGAGTTGCGAGAATGCCCCCACGGTGAACCTTCCGTGATTCGATCGAATAACCGTCAAGCGGCAAGCTTCGCAATGCCTCCCTTAATTCCGTGAGGGGGACTCCCAAATCCACAAATGCGCCTAGCACCATGTCCCCACTAATGCCGCTGAAACAGTCGAAGTGAACGCTCTTCACTTACCTCTCCTTTTTTGCTCGCAGCCTCGGCGGTTGATTGATGAGGTGCGCCACAAGCGCAGCACCAAAACCGTTGTCGATGTTTACTACGCTCACACCGCCGCTACATGAGTTGAGCATCCCCAATAGGGCGGCCACTCCGCCAAAATTCGCACCATAGCCAACGCTCGTGGGGACAGCTACAACAGGAACGCTGACTAGCCCTGCCACCACGCTCGGAAGAGCTCCTTCCATTCCAGCAACGACAATGATCACGCGTGCCCGCAGGAGCGTCTGAGAGGCTGCATGCAGCAGTCGATGTAGTCCAGCCACACCAACATCGTATACCCTATGAACCCTGTTACCCATGAGCTCAGCGCAGAGGGCGGCCTCTTCTGCCACTGGCTGGTCAGAAGTTCCGGCTGAAATCACAGCTATTAACCCGTGACGGCGCGGCTTTTCCTTCAGTTTATAAAGCAGCCGAGCTCCCTCGTGGTAGCTAAGCCCCCCGTGGTGTCTCATGACGAACTCAGCCTTGTCGCTGTCCACGCGCGTGCACAGCACAGTCTGCCCTGCTGCATCCATGCGCTTCACGGCATCGAGTAGCTGCTGGGCAGTTTTATTCGCGCCATAGATTGCCTCCGGCACCCCGCGACGATAGCGGCGATGAAGATCTAGCTTAGTGTGCATGAGTTCGGCGTAGCCGGTTACAAACTGCGACAATAGCTCGCGCTCTGCATTTCGCGGCGTGATCTCGCCCGACGCCACCTTTTGTAACAGTGTTCTTACGAACCCTCGCTCATCCATTGTGGGAGACTATACCGCCGACCTGTGCTTGAACTTGCAAGGCAATCCGTCTGCTAATTCGCGGAGATACCAAATGCCTTGCGGAAATCCTGACGGCCATCCCGGAGCTCAACACGACTGTTCGACATAAGGACATTTTCACGATCATGATCTTCGCCATGGGGATAGGTGACGTCGTTCGCTTGCGGGGTAAAGCTGGACTCCGGAGGAACCCATAAGCAGCGCGCCAGCCATATATCATGGGCATCTCTGTCAACATCATTAGGTGCGCCTATGGTCCCACCTGTGTCGGCTGCAGAGTTATTGTATGCATAACGGAAACGTTGCAGCCTATCGCCTTTAAATCGCTCGCGGAAGGTCGGGCAGAACAAATATTGTTCGCTACCCAAGTAGCCCAAGCGCACTAGGACTCTTGGGACTCCGTCCCAACTGCCGTTAGCAGCAGGACCGTTGCCTGGTGACGTCTGTCCCATACTTTCTCCTAGCCCCGCGGTGCCGTCAGCGAGGGGATAGCGGTTCAGATCAAGCTTGTAGGCATAGAGGGCATAGGCAATGGCCTTTAAGTTGGCGGCACACCTAGCTTGGTTGGCACGTCCTTTGGCATGTTGGAAATTTACTAGGGCGATGGCACAGAGCAGTGCAACGATCGCTGCCGCGATTAAGAGCTCAAGCAGCGTGAATCCCGTCAGCCTGTGTGTCGAGTGTTTCATTCGTACAGGTACCAGTCTTCACGCACAGTGGCAACGGGGCTCGAGTGAATGGCAGCCACGGCATCAAGATCAAAACCCGCTGTCGGGGGCGCGTTCATAGCGTTGCCTGGATCGTTGACGATGTTTCCGCGGCGGTCGACGGTGGGCGAAATTTCGGTCGTTCCGGTGTCGGTCACCTTCACGAATTTTACATATGTCAGCCCCAAATCATGAAGATCAAAAGAGTCGCCCCCGCTGACATTGGGGTCGTAGGGAGAAATGCCGTTGTCCGGACTGCTGAACACAGGTGTGACTCCTGCAAGTCCGCGGTAACGCCATTTCTGGTACAATCCTGCGGTTGTTCCGGGATCGTCGAACTCGAATGGAAATGTGTACCAACTGATCGTATCTGTGCTAACCGACACCGTGGCTGTTTCACAAAAAACGAAGTCCGGATACCCGATCGGCTGAAATGGGTTTTCAAACACCGTAAAATCTGGCCCGGGACCGTCAATCACAACGTGGCTACTGAACTCGAGAACAATGCTTCCCCCAACGCCCAATGATAGCAGCTCCCTTTCATCCGCGTTTGGCAGCTGCGGATTGACATTTCCATGTGGCGGCCCAAGAACATTCTGGGGAAAATAACCCAGCCCAAAACCAGCTCCGTAACCAGCAGAGAAAGAAAACACTCTGTCCGGAAAGCACTGGCCAGCTGCCTTGTGTGTCCAAAACGCCGAAACCAAAATTAGTATCGCGATAGTTGGATAACTCATTCGGACGGCATGTTGGCCAAAAAGGCGATTTGAGGTAAAAGACAATAAGACTCTAGGACGTGACGATGGCATAGTCTTCCTCCACTTCTCACTCACCGAAGAAGCCTGTGACGGAGGGGACCGGCGGCACCGTCTTCTGACTTACAGATCATCCTACTCTCTGCGCCTTCCCAAGCTCTGCATGCGCTCAGTGGCTCCAGTGCAGATTTCGTCCCTGATCACAGCGGCGTGCCCGTGAGGGAATCTCACCCTCTTCCGAAAAGGACCGTTAAAGCCCCTTCATGCCGTCGGTGTCCGACGAGCGCAAATACCAAACCGGCTTGCGTCGCATTCAAATTTCTGGCCGTTTGGTCCTGTCGTCAGTCTAATTGTCTTGCAAACCGGCATTCTGCCTAACATCCTAACGTTTACAAATGGAGCACAACTCTGGGGTAAATGCAATGCGAGTGAGGCAAATTGGGTTATTCTGCATTTTCCTGCTTAGCGGGGCGCTATGCTTTGCGGCAGGAGAGGAATACAGCATTACTGGAATGCCACGTTGGTTCAAGGTAAAGACCGAAGGACAACCTTGCGTTGTGCGCGACTTGGCAAGCCATCGAGAGCTCGGTACACTTTCTCATGGCGATGAAATTCTTTCATTTGGCGTTACCGATAATTGGGTTACCTTTTCTTACGCTGGGCGCATAGGTTATGTTCCTACCTCAAAAGTCGAAGAACGTTATCCTCGAGAGAAAGTGGAAACGGTCTGGCGAGGTTTCGGGCTGTCGGTGGTGGAGAAGATTAAGCAGGCTAAAAAGGTCCTCCTTGATGTGGCTATGGATGCTAACCGCCTCCTAAATCCTGGTTTGAAAAAACCTGCCTCAGCAGCCAATCAGCAAGGCGTGGGTTCCGCTTCGGGACAGCCTTTGCCCGGGGTTCAGGAGACGGTTAACATCCATAGCCATATCGAGGATATCTTTTTTTGTCTGCTTAATCCTCTCCTCGAGCGACGGCCCAAAGCCGCGCCAGACCGGTTCTACTATCTCTCGAGGATAGCGTTCTTCAACCTTTGAGGTCTGAATGTAACCAATGCGCCCGCCGTAAGAAAAGGTCACCCACTTCTCGGTAACGCCAAATGAAAGAATTTCATCGCCATGAGAAAGTGTACCGAGCTCTCGATGGCTTGCCAAGTCGCGCACAACGCAAGGTTGTCCCTCGGTCTTTAC
>JANZZJ010000235.1 GCA_026419455.1 Candidatus Sumerlaeaceae bacterium
TCGCTCGTCGGCAGCGTCAGATGTGTATAAGAGACAGGTGCTAGGCCATCCCATTTCGCTCGCAGGTTCTCTCGCTTCTCCAAGGGAAGCAGAACGAGGTCGCGAAGTTCCTCAAAGCTGCCGCTGGAGCGCAGAATGTCCTCTGTCAGCAAATCGTAGAGATAAAAATGCTGAGTGCCTAAGAATAGTGCGTACGGAACGTCGCAATGAGGACGAAGCAAAAGTAAACATTCGGCCAGATACGCGTTCTTATCCACATAACTCTGATAGATTTCTTCGAAACTGGGAAGAACCCCGTCCGGTGCGGAGATGGCAATAAAGAACGCCTGGGAATCGCCGCTGGCTTGCTTGAAAAGAGCGGGGGGATACAATCGAGCACTAATGCGAGCCAGTCGGCCCAATTCTTTTGCTGGCTGGCTCTTATCTCCTGGATGAGGTTTAATAAAATGCCAGTCAGCATCAAAGCCGTCGGGTGCCGGGCCCAATTCCTCCCGTTTTTGCTCCAAAGTCTGCCAGAACTGGTCACATAAACTCATCGACGTGTCGCTTGTTGCTGCTTCTCAGCAAGCAAGCCAGCGAATGCAAGGCAAAACCGGTTGAGCCGATTCTCACGCTCTTTTGACGCTCCGTGCAGATCGTCGCATAATTTACTGAAGACCCGGTTGGCATAGATAGGGAAGACGAACGTAATGATTAAATGCGGGGTAGTTTATACCGGCGAAGAGGTCAACTACAATGCGAGAAGCTCCGGCTTCCAAAGAAATACCGCTTCCCGACAGAGAGTCGGTCTGCCGCCAGATTTGTGAGTGGGTAAAGTCTCTTGCCCGAGGAGAGAGTCGTCGAAGACCCTCGTTTATGAGTCCGTATGCCAACCAAATTGTGGAGGCAATCGCTTCTTACCACGAACAACTTCAGCGAGAACAAAAGCACCTGGAACTCGTAGACCGGTTTCTCGTCCGTCTCCAGGAAGGCCGATCGCTCCATGAGCTACTTGACTATATCTTCAACAATTTCGGAGATTTCGTCCCTTTCGACCGCATCGGCTTTTCGCTCATTGAGGAGGAAAATCCTGACATTGCTGTAGCGATTTACATGCGTTTGCGGGAGGGAACGCCGTGCCTTAATGTGGGCTACCGGGCAGACATTCGTCAAAGTTCCCTGAAATGGGTCTTGGAGAGCGGGCAGCCCAGAATCATTAATAATCTGGAGGAGTATTTTCTCACCCATCCCCATAGTGTTTCGACCCAGCTTGTTCTCCAAGAGGGAATCCGCTCAAGTTTGACCGTCCCTCTCGTTGCTTTTGGTCGGGCGGTCGGCTTCCTCTTTTTCTCATCCAAGCAACCCAATACTTACAATGATGAGCATGCAGCTCTCCTTCTTCGGTTGGGGCGAAAGTTAGGTATCGCTCTCGAGAAGGCTAATATGATGGACCGCCTCTTTATCCGTACTGAACAAGTACGTCAGCTCGCAAACATGGCGTCGCATGATTTGCGCAATGGTCTGTCCCTCATCGAGGGTTACTTAGATGTGCTCGAAAAGGGAGCCGATCCTGCTGTGCTTGGTTCTCGCGAGGAGATAATAAGCCGGATGAGAAAAGCTTGTAATGAGGGGATGGCGCTAGTGTCGGATATTATGGACCTTGCTCGGGCCGATGCTAGATGTTTGCGAGTTCGAAAGTCACTTGTCGACTTACCCAGCCTCGTCCGAGAACGCGTTGAATTTCACAGGGTTCGACTAAACCTCAAGCACTTGTCGGTTCACATTGAATCTCAAGAGCTCTTACCAACTCTAGAAGCTGACCCCATTCTCATAGGTCGCGTTCTTGACAACCTCCTGAGCAACGCCATCAAGTGCGCGCCTCCAGACTCCACCATTAACATTGTCCTTAGTTTTGATGATAATAAGTGCACGGTGAGTGTCCGCGATAGCGGACCGGGCATCGCCCTTGAGGCTCAGAAAGATCTTTTTACCTGCTTTCCGCGGATCACCCGTTTCGGTCCTCAGCCGGAAATTTCCTCGGTGGGACTTGGTCTTGCAGTGGCGAAGGAACTGGTCATGGCGCACGGCGGGCAGATTGGGGTTAGGAGTCTTCCCGGGGAAGGGTCAACGTTCTGGTTTAGCCTGCCGAGGAAAGGCGACGTCACCCCACTGACTACCGCTGAGTCTGGCTGAACATGTCCATACTTTTTGGGCGTTGGAAGGAAGAGCTCATGGGTTAGAAGCAATCGGTTCCAGCTGTCAGATCATAGCGTTGTACCATCGTCAGGCGCTGTTTCCTGAGCTTTCGCACGCCATCTGTCGACGCGGTAGATTTCTGGAGTATGAGAAAGTTGCACAAACTCCTGGGGTTCCAGGATTACGCCGTGTTCCTTCACGTACTCCTCGAAACCTCCGGGTCGCGCGATCAGGTAAAACCGTCCCTGGGACGCATGCATATTTCGAAAAGCGTGCAGCGTCTGAGGGGGAACAAGAAATTCCCGCATATGCTGCAAAACGTGCCATTGTTTCCCTGCAAAAACCTCGACTGCACCAAGTGACCCCAGAAGCGTCAATGTCCAGCGGTGCTGCATGTAGTGGATTTCCTCGCTACTCTGTGTGGGAGGCACGCTCACACAAAAGATACTGGTGTCGCCCCACACAGAAATCTCCTGGAAACGTAAGCTCCCAAGCTGATAGAATTGTGGCAGCGACATAGATTCACCCCCAGCTTGGCATCCCTTTAATGTTCCAGTGGGCAAAAATAGAGCATAAATTTCAAGAAAAAACTAGAAATTGACACGCTTTCGAGAGAATTCCCCATCCTTGACGCATGATGACATTCGACTCGGGACGTAAAACCAACCCAGTTGTCGGAACGCCAGACCTCAATAGGACGACGGTCCTTGCCGTACTTACTGCTGCCCTTGGCTTTTTCGTTGATGCTTATGATCTGTTGCTTTACAGCATCGTCCGCCGGGTGAGCCTAGAGGACTTGGGTTTTTCTGGCGATCAGGTTCGCACGGTTGGGGTCGCTCTTCTCAATGCGCAGTTGGTGGGACTTCTCGTTGGTGGCATACTGTGGGGAATTTTGGGCGACTTGCGAGGCCGGCGATCTGTGCTCTTCGGATCGATCACTCTTTATTCGGCTGCCACTTTCGCTAATGCTTTTGTGCACTCAGCGACATCTTACGCCGTCTGGCGATTCGTTGCAGGAGTTGGTCTGGCTGGCGAACTCGGCGCTGGGGTGACTTTAGTTAGTGAACTGATGTCCCCCCGCAATCGTGGTTACGGGACGATGATTGTTGCCGCGGTTGGTGTGCTTGGGGTTGTGGCCGCGTCGCTTGTTGGCGACCTGTTGCCCTGGCGCTATTCCTATGCCATCGGTGGGATTCTTGGCTTTCTCCTGCTTCTGTTGCGCGTCGGCGTGAGTGAATCTCCCATTTTCTCGAAAGCACTGCGTAGCTCAGCCAGCCGCGGCAATTTTTTTGCACTCTTTGCCAATGGGGCCCGCTTCCGTCGCTATCTCAGCATCATTCTTGTAGCCATGCCAATTTGGTACGCAATCGGTATTTTGATCACTTTTTCGCCTGAGCTAGGCAAGACCCTTGGGCTTGATCCGCCACCCAAGAGTTCCCTTGCTGTGATGTTCTACTAC
>JANZZJ010000062.1 GCA_026419455.1 Candidatus Sumerlaeaceae bacterium
AGATGTGTATAAGAGACAGTTATTAAGCCATGTTCGTCGGCGGCTTCGATGACCTCAGCATCGCGCACACTTCCTCCCGGCTGTATAATAGCCCGAATCCCAATGTCAGCGGCTCGATCAACGTTGTCGCGGAATGGGAAGAAAGCGTCGCTCGCCATATAAGCGCCGCGCACGGGACTTTGGGCTTTCACAGCTGCAATGTTTGTTGAGTCAATCCGACTCATCTGGCCAGCGCCGATACCGATCGTCGCGTTGCGGGAAGTGTAAACGATCGCATTCGATTTCACAAACTTGGCAATCTTCCAGGCAAACAGAAGTGCGTCCAAATCATCTTCTGTAGGCTGAGCTTTTGTCACAACGCGCAACTGGTCACGTGTGACCATCGCGGTGTCGCGTGTTTGAACTAAAATGCCCCCAACGACACTGCGAAGCATCAATTGTTCGCGAATTGGGGAAAAGGATCCTGTCGCAAGCAGCCGCAGATTTTTCTTCTTCGTTAGAAGCGACAGCGCTTCCTCAGTATATTCAGGCGCTACAATGGCCTCCACAAACAAATCTGCCATGGCTTCAGCTGTTTCAGCATCAACGGCACGGTTAAAGCCGATAACCCCGCCAAATGCGCTCACCGGATCACAAGCGCGAGCAGCCCGGAAAGCATCGCACAACTGCTCAGCTCTGGCAACTCCACAGGGATTATTGTGCTTGATGATCGCACAGCATGGCTCAGCGATGACACGCACAATCTCCAAAGCCGAGTCGAGATCAATAATGTTGTTGTAAGAGAGCTCCTTACCATGCAGCTGGCGTGCGCTGGCAATACTTGTTTCTCCAAAAGCATTATTCGAATAGAATGCTGCCCGTTGATGCGGATTTTCGCCATAACGTAAATCCTGTATTTTCGGCACAGATAACGTAAATTGAGCAGGGAATTCCAAGGTCTTTCCTTCGTTTCCCGCAAATCGTGATAAATAGTTAGCGATGGCAGCATCGTAAGCTGCAGTTTTCTGAAAAGCTTTGAATGCCAGCCGCCGTCTCAGCTCACTAGCGTGCTCCTCAGCACAGGAGTCCATGATATTGATGATTTCGTGATAATCTGTTTCCTCGCAGACGACGTACACTGAGTCGTGATTCTTGGCAGCGGCCCGCAACAGGGCCACGCCGCCGATGTCTATCTGCTCGATGGCCTCGCTTGGCAGAACGTTTGGTTGCGCCACTGTCTCTTCGAATGGGTAAAGACTCACAACCACGAGATCAATGAGCCTAATTCCTTCGCGTTCAAGGGTCGCTAAATCCTCAGGGTTGTTGCGGCGGGCCAGGATACCCCCAAATATTTTGGGGTGGAGGGTCTTTACTCTTCCCCCCAAAATCTCTGCCTGACCAGTATAGTCAGCCACGCTGACCGCCGGTATGCCATGGTCCAGCAGTGTTCGTAGTGTGCCGCCCGTGGAAAGAATTGTTACTCTACGTTTTGCGAGTTCTTGAGCAAACTCAACAAGTCCGTGTTTCCGATAGACGCTAATGAGTGCAGTTTCAATCCGTGCCATGGCTCCGGAATTCGGAGGCACAACACCGAGAACGCAATCAGAAAAATTCAAAAAATAGCCATCCCCCTACTGGCGCAAGATTTCCACACCAACTCTTTTTGCGTAGTCGCGCGCCTCATCGGTTACGACGGCGTCCTCGGGAACGATGATTTGTTTTTCTCCTCGGGCCGATACTTTCCAAATATCTTCTGACGTCACAAACACACGCCGCTTAGTAGGTCGAGTTTTCGCAAGTCGTTTTGGTGTTTCGTTAACTGGAACGTAAAAAGTCTCCGCTAAGGCGCGACACAGATCCGCAGGTGCCACAAATCTCACACCAAGCTCCGCTACCCCGTGATAAGCGTCCTCCGCCAGCCGCCGGAGTTTAGGCGGCGCATTCGGCAATATGGCAGCCTGCCGTATCACTGTTGACTCTTCAGCGACAAGAACCGGTTTTCCATGCTCAAGTGCTTGACGAATCAGTATGGTTGGGACGGAATCCGCAATCCCCAGAGATAGTTTTGCGGCCGAATTTAACGAAAGGCACGCGACCACAACTGCATCGGCCTCCTTCGCGGCTTCGTAAAGCCATTTTTCAGGGGGACTTACCACGCGCGTCGCATTAGGCGGGAATGCACGGCTTTCCCAGCTCAAACTATGGGCGGCATGAAACGTTTGGCTTGCTACGCACACTAGACGGGGCCCGCTTTCTGCCAAAGCCGCCAACTGATTAAAAAACTGATCCTCTGGCCAACGAGTCCCACTAAAGAGAATTATAAGTTCTTTGGACGTAACCCCCTCTGTTGTGGACGGCGGCTTTTCGCGTGCCAAATATTCCGATAGCACCCTCTCCACTTCTTGGCGGACTATTTCCTTCCAATCCTTCACAGTTATTTCCAGTTTCCTGCCATGGGAGTGGGACAAAGCAGCGGCCTACTTCTCATCAAAGTAGGAAGTAGGCCGCCATGCCAACTCGCAGATACGATGACTAGCCTTTGGGGAGAATTTTCTCCAGGTCCGGATGGGGCCGCGGAATCACGTGAACACTAATGAGCTCTCCCACACGGCGCGCTGCCGCAGCTCCCGCGTCGGTCGCTGCTTTCACGGCGCCAACGTCGCCACGCACCATTACCGTAACGAGACCGCCGCCGACGTGTTCCTTCCCAATCAAACGCACGTTTGCCGCTTTCACCATGGCATCCGCAGCCTCAATGGAACCAACTAGCCCGCGGGTTTCGATCAAACCTAAGGCATTACCGTAAATTTCATCAGCCATCGGTCCTTGTTCTCCTCTTCTCTGCTTCAAATCGTAGTGGCCACGCTAAAAACCACCAGTACGCCTGTCAAGGTGCAAAGCGGAAATTCTGCTCCCTTGAGCGTTCTCTAATTCTTTCTTGCTCTGAAATGTGTTAATGCGTTTGTGTTGTATCAGAACCCAAAGCCATGGCTCCTGAACCAGCAAATGACAAACTCACATCGCCTGCCCTTCACAAGTGGTCGCTTCGGCCACAATTGAAACTGGCGCTATGGCTGATTAACGTCGGCCTGGCTCTCGCCCTTTTTGTTTTTCTGCGTCCTGTGTTGGTGTGGTTACTCAACGTGGCATCCCCATTCTTTGTCGCCCTCATAATTGCTTACATATTTAATCCGCTCGTAGGCGTGATTGAGCGCCGATTACGTGTAAACAGAAGTCTAGCAGTTGTGCTAACGTTCGCACTGATTCTCGGTCTTGTGGTCGGCTCATTCCTACTTCTTGTCCCTGCACTAGTAGCCCAATTTAGAGCCGGTGTGAACAACATTCTCGAACGCATCCCCATCTTAATCGCTGCCGTGTCGGAGCAACTACAGATTCAAGTTTCACCGGAAGACATTGAGCGCGTTAGGGCAGCTTTAGAAGGAAAGATGTCGCTTGATAATCTTGCTAATCAGCTAACACCAACGCTCCGTACGGTGGTCACCCAACTGGCGCATCTCATTAGTTCGGCTACCCGCGCCATTGCGGTGGCTGTGGCCTACTCCTTCGGCCTGATAGCTTTTTTGATTCTGGTGTTGATGATCACCTTTTATTGCCTCATCGATTTCTCACGAATTGGTCGGTTTTTTGCCGTACTTGTGCCTCCTGCTTATCGCGAGCGCTTCTTTGGCATCTGGGAGAAAATCGATACCGCTCTCGGAGGGTTTCTCCGTGGCCAGCTCGTTGTGTCCGTTATTATTGGGACGCTTTACTCTTTGGCTCTTGTGGCCTTAGGAATGAAGCAGTATTCACTCCTTATCGGCTTTGCCGCAGGGTTCGGGAACCTCATCCCCTATGTCGGGCCCGTTGTCGGTGCCGTGCCGACCGTCCTTTGGGTGGTTTTCGGTGGTTCTTACGACACGGTTGCTGCCAAAATTATGGGTGTGCTCATAGTCTTACTTATCAGCGTGGCGATCCAAACTCTTGACGGCTTCGTTCTTCAGCCGCGCATCGTTGGCAAGAGCGCAGGCCTTCATCCCCTGATGGTAATAGCGGCGCTTGTGGTGGGTGCTCAACTTGGCTTAGGTGGGCTGATTCTTGCCGTCCCAGTGGCTATCGTGCTACGGGTTCTCGTGCGAGAATTGTGGTGGAAACCTCTCGCCCAGCGCAGGGCTGCTCAGCTCTCTCACACTTCTTCGCATCCTCCTGCTGCAACATGACCCTGAAGAAGAAGTAGCCCTGGCAGGACTCGAACCTGCGACCAACGGTTTAGGAAACCGCTGCTCTATCCATACTGAGCTACAGGGCCACATCAGTGTGACGCAATTTCATACCAAATTCGCGTTTTTTTCCTCAAAGAGTCGTTCAATACATGTCCGGCTATTCTACAAATGTTCTTATCTACGTACCAAGCAGGCAAACGCATAGCAGAAACTTGAATCAACCAACGAAAAATCTTTACTCGCGCCGGTATCAATACGGTTCTCTATCTGGCAGCGATTTTCGTAAAATAGGAGTCTAAGGACGGATGCCTCGCAGATTCGTGATTATTGTGCTCGACAGTGTGGGAATTGGCGAAATGCCGGATTCATACCTTTTTGGCGACCAGGGGAGCGACACTCTCGGAAATCTCTCCCGTGCTTTCCCAGACGGACTCCGTCTACCTAACCTTGCAAAACTCGGTCTTGGCAATATAGCTGATCTCCGAGGGGTCCCCGAAGAGCGCAACGCACGAAGCGGCTGGGGAAAGTGTTCCGAAATGAGCATGGCGAAGGATACGACTCTTGGCCATTGGGAAATCGCTGGCGTTATTTCCCAGCAGCCGTTTCCCACTTATCCTCACGGTTTCCCACCTGAGATTATTGAAGAGTTTGAAAAGCGAATTGGGCGAGGCACTCTTGGTAACATTCCCGCAAGCGGCACTGAAATCATACAGAAGCTTGGTGATGAACACGTTCGCACCGGTAAACCTATCGTTTACACAAGCGCCGATAGCGTCTTTCAAATCGCGGCGCACGAGGAAATCGTCCCCCTCGAAGAGCTTTATCGTATGTGCAGGGTTGCTCGTGAGATTTTGGATGGCCCTCACCGCGTGGGACGTGTCATCGCTCGCCCGTTCCTAGGTGCCTCCGGTAATTACACCCGTACTCGTAACCGCAAGGATTTTTCCGTTCCTCCGCCGTCTCTAACGATTCTTGACGTACTCAAGAACGCCGGTCTCGAGACGATTGGCATAGGTAAAATCGGCGATATTTTCGCTCACCAGGGCTTAACCAAAGAGGTGCCTACGGGCCCAAACGAAAAAGGCATTCTAGCTACGATTCTTGAGCTACATCAAGCTGCCGACGGTTTGATTTTCACCAATCTCGTGGACACAGACATGATCTACGGACACCGCAACGACGTCGTCGGCTACCGCCAATGCCTCGAAGAGTTTGACGGCTATTTGCCGCGCATCCTTGAAGCGATTAATGACGAAGACGTGCTTTGCATCACTGCCGACCACGGCTGCGATCCTACCACACCAAGCACCGACCATTCGCGCGAATACGTGCCGCTTCTCGTGACATCGAAGAAAATGACTCGTGGCGTAGACCTTGGCACCCGTGCGACCTTTGCCGACACGGCAGCTACAGAAGCCGAATTCTTTAGGGGGTCGTGGCCAGGGCCTGGCAAAAGCTACCTATCAGAGTTATTTTAACGGCTTAATCTCCTCCTCGGTCGCCATGCACCAGCTACGTGTATCCCGGTTCAACTTTGCTGCTGGAAACCCAGCGTACAAATTCGTGCCAGTATTGCCGTGCCCATTCGGAAGCTGCCGCTGCCATCGGATTCTGGGGCCATGTTTCCAGCCAGATATCCTTACCGGCCTTTTCTGCCTGGAGCCATTTGTATTTGTGAATCTCGTTTAGGGCAAGTCTGGCCTCTAGCTCTGGCAAGTAAATACCCAAAAGTTTATAAACTGCGCGACGTGCCGGACAGCGCGCTACCAAAGCATGGCGGCTAAGCGTTGCAGTTGCAGGGTCAGTCAGCACGTCGGCAACCAGCCTGCGGCCACCTTCTCTCTCGAAGGCCGACTCGAACGCATAAACTCCACGTCGAGCTCGGAGCACTTCGTTCAGTTCCCGCCTATGTTCACGTTCTTGTGAGCGGCACACCGGACAGAAAGGTTCGTTCTCAAACATCATGCGGTTGCAGCAATCCTGTAAGATCACGGTTGCAAACCTCCGTTCTTAATGAAGAGTCTCCGCGCAAGTCTCGTGCCAATAAGACGAACCTGAAACGGTGCGAACTCTTTCATGACATTTTAGGGGAAATGAGAGGAAAAACGCTCAAAGGTGGTTAAGATGGAACGGGAACGTGCAAGCTTTTGAGCGATGTACAGTGCTTTTCCCAACGCCGTTGTCTATAAGTGATGCAAGTACGTGTTGATACGAGTGTTGGAAAAGGTCGCAGGTTGTGTTTTTTAGGCGGATGCACTCCAGTTTCCCGAATTACAAACAACAGCTAACCGCGCAGCCCAAATAGAAGCACGGCTTCGCCGCCTTTGTCTCAGACGGCGAAGCCGCGTCGTCACAATTCCCAACGATAACTATCAGTACGGGGGTTGATAATTGTCCGTAATCCTCTGCGAGCGGACAATATCACCACCGGAAACAGTGCCGTTCGTCGGATCGTAAAGAACCAACACCCGAGCAAAGTCGTTATTCATGGGGTATGGCCCCGCCGTGGCATCGGGCCCTGCTGAGCTGATTCGCCACTTACCGTAAATCGCCTCGCCGATCCTATAACCTTGAACAGTGGAGACGTTGCCGGGCACGCCGTTCACTTCATAATAAGGGAGCATCCCATAGCAAACGTACCGAAACCGCCAATACTCTGGAGGCAAGGTAGTGCGGCGATCCCGGAATGGGTCCGTAAGCATGTTACTTGTAATGTAGGCCACTGGTGTAGTTAAGCGATGGCTAATATAAAAATACCATCCCGTTCCAATCTGCATGCCACCAACCGACGTGATGTCGGGCGGAAAGTTGTTGTTATCCACAGCATAGCTCTCGAGTGCTGTTGCCAGTGAACGAATGTCCGCCTTTGCCCGAGAGACTTTCGAACGTGTCTGTGCTTCCAAGAAATTGGGCACAGCGATAGCTGCAAGAATCGCGATGATCGCCACCACGATCAACAGCTCGATGAGTGTGAACCCCTTCTTCATTCGCATTGTCCTTTCTTGAAATGGAGTTAGACGTAAGACATTGCGGACAAACCCCTCCGCCTTGGGGGCAGCCGGCTTCAGCCCGCCGACCATGGGCATTATTTCCGTCTTCTTTCCTCGCCTCCTTTCTCTATATGATTTTGTCTATGTCGTTTTCGGTTTCGCCTCAACCCCTCGGCAGCCGAGAACGTCCACCGTTAGTTTATGGTCTTGAACACCATTGCCCAAACGTTAGTGATTCAAGAAGAATTTTTTGTGAAAATTACCAATCACTTAAATCGATTTAATTAAGCTGCACGGCAAATGCTAATTACGATAAAACCGCCACTTAGGCGAGTGTTTGGCTGTACGAGCAGCTATTATATTCACGCAATAAAATTTTCCGAAAAAAGTTTCTTGCTTCCTTCCCTGGCAAAAGTAGTGGACTGACCGATTCCATCTATTCCTGTCCACTGATGCATGACACCGCTGTTCAGCCCTACCCTTTCCTGACGCTATCCGCCTGCGCCAGACTTTTCCTCAGTGGTGGTGCTTTCTTCCCCGCAGTCCTGGTTTGCCTCACAATTGTAATTCCCCCGTGTACCAGCCAACCTTGCTTCACGGTGTTAATTAGTTTCGCGATCCTAACCATTTTTTTGAGTACGATGCATTGTGTCCTACAGAATGCTGTCCCTGACAATTATACGAAATTGCTTCCCTGCTATCCTACCAGGGCCAGTGCCGGGGGAGCACCTCATTCGTTCTGCGAGTTTATTGCGCTGCACACACTATCTTGCTTGCTCAGCACATAAGAACTGCCAAAATGCGCCATGCGAAATTAAGCTCGTAGAATGCGGAGTCCTAGATTGTTATCAATGTATCAAATTATCATTGAGTCCGTAACGATTCTCTTTCTCGCCTTCCGAGCCAAGCTCCTCCTGTGCAGCAACGTTTTATTTCTTTCCCGGTTAAGGCCGCGCTACAGCGCTTTCCATCTTTGCGTCACAATTGCGGTGCTGCTGACAGTGGGCAAGGCCGTGTCAACGCACGCCCAGTCCACGGCAGTCGTCCACGATTTTCCACCTCGCGATGTCCAAGTCATGCGCACGTGGCTCACGAGTCAAACTCTTCGGCTCCGATTTGAGTCCGCTCCTTCTTTCACCAACGTCCTCTCTCCGGGCAAAACTGCTACTTACATTCTTGCGGGCTCCTCGCACTCACTCCCAAAGGCACGGTTCATTGACGGGCACTTCTATCGCCTGCGCGGTAAGGCAATCGTTGGGGAGATTTATGGAACTCCTTCCGGATTAGATCTTCCCCAGGCTTTACTACGGATCAACAGTCTTGGCTTGTTCCGCGAATATCCTGTTTACTCTCTCACCGTTTCCTTTTCTGTTAGTGCGCAGCCGCTTTACCCAATGGCTTCAGAACTGTGGTTTGCGGACTACCTCGAATTTGAAGTGGATCTTGGCCCACCCTTCGGTAGCGTAGTAGATGCGACTCAAAGAACTACTGGTGCTCCGAAAGTTTGTCCGTCATCCCTTGCACAGGCTCTCTTGCTAAATCCTGATATTTCCGGGGCGTATCTTGTCACAAGTTCCTCCCAGTCGTGGAGCGACGTTTTGTCGTGGGCTTCTGTGTTGGAGCCATCCGCCGACGCCGGTGGGCTCTTTAAGGCTTTGTTTTACAAGCCTGGCTTTTATCGTATCACGGGTGCCGGGCTTAACGTTGCTCGGCAGAACATGCACTTTCAAACGTCAGTCCCCCTAGCGCCCGCGTCACACTGGAAGGTTTACCGGAAGGGGCAAGAAGTCCCTGCTATAGAGTCGCCGTTTGCACCATCTGAGGAAATTATTGTCTTAGTCCCGGAGTGGGATGTCGACGAAGAGGGGCCGGCTGTTCTTTGGATTGATGCAAGTGCTCGCCACAATGACACGTCATCCAGTTTACGAATTCGACCTCAAAGCGCCACCGGTGTAGCCCCAGCTGCGCCCTGCACGCTTGCCCAGTGCGAGGCGGTTTTCGAGCGATTCGAGGACTACCAGACTCGCATCCGTCCCACAGCCGAAGTCACACGCTGGTATTGGAAATCCATTTCTCCCGACACCGTTGAAACTTTTTCTCTGTCCCTTCCGTCATCTTTCAGAGCCGAAAGGGATGTTGAGGTTACAATTTATTCGGCTCTAGCCCACCCGCGTCAAGCCCTCCCCCAAGTGGAGCTCCTTGCTCAAGGCGACACGTTGGCGACGGCTTCCTTATCCGCTGTGCAAGGTACAACGCCTGTCTCTTATACACATC
>JANZZJ010000094.1 GCA_026419455.1 Candidatus Sumerlaeaceae bacterium
GAGCTGTACCAGTCAAGCTCAGGAGCTTCTATCGCCTCACGGGCACACTCAGCACATCCAACAACGATTGCGAGAAACTCTCCCTTTTTGAGCGTCGGAAGGCGAGTAACAACTTTCAGGGCAATCCGGTTCACAAACGGCTCCTAACGAACTATGATATGATTTTTCTTTCGCCAATACTACTCGCTCACTTGAATTGAAACAAATAGGTTGTATAACCGGCGCAACACAACAGCAATTGAAAGGCTGCTGAAAAACTGTCTTTGTGGAAAGAGAGCCGATAATGTGGGCGCGTGTGATGCCGGGCTTGGCCCGCCCGAAGCATGATATTCTCCGGACGAATATCCTCTGGGAAATCACTCGCATAGTGTTCATCGCCTACTATCGGCTGTTTCATTGCCTGCGCTACCGAGGACAGCAGAATTTGCCGCAACGTGGCCCTGCCATCATTGCTCCTAATCATGTGTCGTACTACGACGCGACTGTCATACCATCAGGAATCCCGTATCGTATGCGGTTTATGGCCATGGAGCCTCTGTTTCGTGTGCCCATTCTCGGATGGTTCATCAGCTTGTACGGCGCCTTTCCTGTGAAGCTCAAGAGCCCGGATAAGAGTGCCATTTCCGAAACTTTGAAAGTACTTAAGAATAACGAGGTGGTTCTCATTTTTCCTGAGGGTGGTCGAAGTCCCACGGGCAAACTTTGTCCGTTTGAGCAGGGAGCGGCGCGATTAGCTTTAGCGACGGGGGCAATGGTCGTGCCGGTATCAATAGTGGGAGCGTACGAAGCGTGGCCTCGGCATCATTTGTTGCCGCGCTGGTTTCGCCCTATCGTTGTTACGTATCACCGTCCGATTGCAGTGCCGAAGTTGGAAGACCGTTCGGAGATAAAAAAGCACATTGATGAGCTTAATGAACTCATTGCACGCCCAATCCAACGGCGGCTCGAAGCTTGGGACAAGCTAAAAAGAATTCGTCGCCGAACCTTTTGCGGCAGAATACTGTTTCACTGACGACGCCTCAAATAGCCCATGCTTTCTGCTAATAGAAAAAGCCCTACCGCCAAAAAGATCGCCATGATAAGAGTGAGACGCGATTCCAACTTTTGCAAAATGTAGGCAATCACCCCCACGTACGCAGTCAAATAGTACAAGATGATCACTGTGCGGGTTTCGCTAAACCCCAAATCCAAGAATCGATGGTGCAGGTGGCTTCGATCTCCACGAAATGGGTTCTGTCTCTTTGCCAACCGGCGGGTGAACGCAAATGTCGTTTCGAATAATGGCAGGAATACAGCCACGATTGGAACGGCCAACGTGAGAAGTGCAGGCGTTTTCGAGCTCGACATGAGCGTCAGCGATGCCAGCAAGTATCCTAAAAAAAGGCTGCCTGCATCCCCCATAAAAATCGTCGCAGGGTGAAAATTGTACGGAAGAAATCCAAGGCATGCTGCCGTCATGATCATTGCTATGACAGCAGCTACTGGCTGGTCGAGATCCAGTGCAATGACCCCAAGCGTTATACCTGAAATTGCAACGATGCCCGCAGCAAGACCGTCTACACCATCAATCATGTTTATACCGTTCATAAGCAAAGCGTACCAAAGCACCGTTCCGACGAGACTCAGTAGTCCGATAAGTCCCACTTCGGCACCAAAAGGATTACTGATGCGCTCAATTCGAAAACCAAAATGGTACATAATGGCACCAATCGCTAGCTGCCCCAAGAACTTCACCCAAGGCTTCACATCAAGAACGTCGTCTGCAGCCCCAAGGGCAGCGCTTAAGGTGCCTCCCACGATCAAAGCAAATGCTTCGTTGCGCCAGAAAAGAGAACTACTATCGCGAAACGCGTAATACAGTAGGCCGCAAACGAATCCGAGGTAGATCGCGATTCCACCCTCATAAGCTACGGGCTTGGAATGATGTTTTCGATCCGGAGTGGGAATATCCAAAACCCCAAGCAAGAGCATGGCCCCACGCACGAAGTAGGTACCTAAATAGCTCACTGCAAACCCAACAATCATCGCAGGAAAAAGAGGAGTTTCGTACCAGAAGCTATCCATACGACCTGCCTTTTCATGTTCGCCGAAAGGAAAATCAAATGTCTTCATATACTGCTAGTCGGTGACACTGCATGCATCACCCCCTATCGAAGAACTTGGGAGCGAGTCTCACGATGAACGTAGCCTGCTAGCCCTTAGGCCGAACACTAAATTGATCTCTGACACCGCTTGACACGTGGTGTTACTTTTGAATCAACCAATTGCGGTCATAGTATGCCATGCGGCATCAGTCATACACTGCGCAATCTTTATGCCTGGGTTTTTGCAGGTGCACTGACATTACCTGCCTTTGGCTTTTCACAGGATGCCGATTATGCCTTGAGTGATTTTGGCCAAGAAGTGTGCAGGGCGATCTCTTTTCTTCTGCCTTACCCTAAGGGCAAAGCTTACAGAGTCCTTCAGAGTGTTGAAAGCAAGTTTAGCCACTTTGGCCTCAATCAATACGCCGTGGATTTTGACATGCCTGAAAGCGAGCAGGTGTGCGCGGCTGCTGGTGGTAAAGTTGTTTGTGTGCAACAGTCGTTTACTGCAGCAACTTTGGATTTAAAAGGACGCACAAAAGCCAATCGCATCATTATCGATCACGGTTACGGCATCTTCAGTCAGTACCTGCACCTCAAACCGAATTCTGCTACCGTGCGCGAAGGCGACCTCGTGCGCGGCGGACAGGTGATTGCTCTCAGCGGAAATACTGGATATTCAACAAAGCCTCACTTGCACTTCCAGGTACAGGATGCTATGGGCCGCTCCCTGCCTTTACGGTTCGCCGACGTACCGGGGGGAACACCTCGCCAAGGAGAACTCTATTATTCACAAAATAACCTGCAGCCAGGATACTCTTTCCCCGGCAGCTCCCCGTTCCCTTTGCAGGCTTTTGAGACTAACGGAGTTTTCATAACTAGAACGAGTTTTCCAGGGGTCAATCTTGTATGCGACGAAACCTATTTCGTAAAAGGCAGACTTGTCCGGCCTAGCCGCCGTGTTGTGCTGTACCTTCTTCCGCCTGATGGTGGCCTGCCAATCTGGGTGGGAATTTATTCGGTCGCTGCGGATCAGAGTTTCGAGTTCACGGTGAAATTTGCCGGGCTCAGGAGTGCTTCCCCTGAATGGCACATAGAACCATCAGAATCTAACTGTTTTGCGCTGGCCATCGCCCCCGTGGAGGAAAACGGTAACTATTGGAGCGATATCTCGGTCCCTGTTTTTCTTCGTTGAAACCAGCTTGTTAGATGTTTTGCGTGTTCGGGAGCGTAGGCTTTGGCTGGTGCCGCACGCCTCAAACCACTTTTTGCGAGAAGAAGCCAATGGAGCGCAGACTCAGATCCCTAACCGAAACTCCAAATCCGCTTACGCAGGACATAGATTTAGCGACCCCGCTAGGAATCGTGAGACTTTTGCGTCAGACCGATGCGCAAATTTTTGCCGGATACAACACTTTTTGCGGATTTTACGACACCCCCAGTCTTGAAGGCATGGCAAAAGTGGCACGGCTCACGGCAGAATTTCTGAAAAACGATCGCGGCTTAGTTGTGCTGAGCGGGGCAGGGACAAGCGGCCGCCTGGCTATGTTTCTGGCGCGGGAATTCAACGATTTGTCTCGTCGCTTCGGACGTCAGCCTTATCGATATTTAATAGCGGGGGCTGCACCAGCCTTAATTCAGGCACAAGAAGGCGCTGAGGATGATCCATACCAAGCACAGGAAGACCTTAAGGCCCTTGTTCCCGAAGAGGCGGAAGTGTTATATTTTGGGATTACTTGCGGCTTTAGCGCACCCTACATCGCGGGTCAGCTTGAGTATGCGCTCCAAAAAGCAAGCTGGCACGCCGTCCTAGTGGGTTTCAATCCGCTCGAGCTAGCTCGAACCACTCTTGTAGAAGGTTGGCCCCTTTCATTCAAGGATACTGCGGAGAAGGTGGCCACGGCTCCGAATGGCACCATTCTCAATCCAGTCGTGGGCCCGGAACCCATCACGGGCTCCACCAGAATGAAAAGTGGTACGGCGACGAAAATTCTGCTCGAAATCGTTTTCTCCGCTGGACACCGTCTCCATTGCGGACAGCTGACTCCTGCGGAGCTTCCATCCTACATAGTAAGGGGCTTACAGACCTATGAACGGGCGTATCGCAGCGTTTATCTGAGCGCTGATACGCTCGGAACGGTTGTGGAACTGGCCGGAAAGGCCCTTCATGGAAAAGGACACATCTATTACCTCGGAGGAGCTGGACGTTCGCAGAAACAATCTTCAGAACTGGAACGCGTGGACGGAGGCATTCTCGGTCTCATTGACGCCTCTGAGTGTCCGCCAACATTTGGTGCCGATTTCGAAGATGTCCGCGGGTTTGTGGAAAACGGCTGGCAATGCCTCTTTCCTGAGGGTGGAACCGACCTATCGTCAAAAGCCTCTCACTATCGCATCTCCCTAAACGATTTTGAAGAAGTCAAACTGCCATGTGTGACAGATCGTGACCTTTGTATTTTCATAGGTAAGCCGCCACAAGCCAATAAACTACTTGAAGCACTCTCCAGCCGTGGGGTGAAGACCGTTTCCATCTGCTGGGACGACATGCCCCTTAGCACCGACCTCACCATTATACTGCCCATCGCCTATGATGAGGGGTTGGGGCTCGCACCTATCGAGATGGGGATCAAACTCGTACTAAACGCGATCACGACCGGGGGACATGTGCTCGCCGGAAAGGTGTATGGTAATCGGATGGTGGACCTCAGAATCTCAAACAATAAGCTTTTCCACAGAACGATTTCAATAATCACCGACCTGATGGGAGTCTCTGCCGAAGAGGCGCTCGAGGCCTTATTAAAATCCATTTTTCAGACTGATACGCTGACCGAATCGCAACGAGAGTCAGCTGTGAGCCAGTGTATTGAGCTGGCCAAAAATGTCGAAAAGGTCGTCCCAAAGGCTCTCCTGCTGGCCACAGGGCAATTTACCTATCGCCAAGCGTGCGAGGCACTCGCCCAGAATCCCATCGTTCGGGCTGTCATCGGAGAATATGTGAAGTAGGCGATAAGAATTTCCTCGCTTCCTGGTCTCAGGGGCGGCTATAAGTTCTGGGGTACGCTCTGGCAGCAAATCGGAAACAGGGGTGGATATCGCCGGCATGCATACCACAATTATAAGTGGAGAATGAGAATAATAGTTTTAAAGCAGGAGTAATTATCTATTAAACTACTAGTGGAGTAGTTGAAATGGCTAATGCGATGGAGGAACTCAAAAAGCAAAAGGACGGACTCGACGCCCTAGACGACATCGTCCGCGCGGCCCAAGCAGGTTTCGACAACATGGACAAAGAGTTCGTCGACCTATTTCGTTGGTACGGCCTATATCAGCAAAAGCCTAAGGATGGCTATTTCATGCTTAGGCTCAAGGTACCGAACGGTGAATTGCTGGCAAATCAGGTGCGAGAAGTTGCCGAAATCGCGCAACGGTTTGGCCGCGGACTCGTTGATATTACAACCCGCCAGAATTATCAGCTTCACTGGATTCGCATCGAGGATATCCCCGAGATTTTTTCGCGGCTTCAGCGCGTGGGGCTCATGACGGTTGGAGCTTGCGGCGACGTTACCCGCAACATCGTTGGTTGTCCAGTAGCGGGCATCGATGCAACAGAGATCTATGATGCCACGCCAATTGTTAAACGTCTCAGTGCCTACCTCACAGGAAACAAAGAGTTTTCGAACTTACCCCGCAAATTCAAGATCTCCATTGCGGGATGCCGCCAACACTGTGCACAGCCACAAATAAACGATGTGGGCATTTACGGCATCGAAAGGAAGGTGAGCGGCCGCTACGAGGCTGGTTTTGGACTCATGGTCGGCGGAGGACTTTCTACCCGACCCTATTTTGCCGCCGATTTGGGCGTGTTCCTCCGCCCCGAGGAGGTATTTGACGTCGTGCGCGAAATCGCAGCCATATTCCGCAATAGCGAAGTTTTGCGTCAAGATCGCGGAAGAGCGAGGCTGAAATTTCTCATTCACGATCCCAAAATTGGCATCGGTCCGAAAAAATTTCTAGAAATGTTGGAAGCACGTCTCAGCCATACCCTAGAGCGTGCAACGCCGCCACCATTTCCGCCACACGCAGAGCACGATCACTTGGGAATCTATGCCCAAAAACAGGAAGGCCTCTATTACGTCGGCGTTGGTGTCACTTCCGGCAGAACTTCCGCGGATAGACTCCTACGC
>JANZZJ010000096.1 GCA_026419455.1 Candidatus Sumerlaeaceae bacterium
TGCCTGCGCAGGTTTCAGTCGTGCGTAAAGCATTTCCACGCATCCTGGACCAGCACCTGTCAAAGGAGCCTGCCGAAAAATTGCCCAACCTACCTGTGCGTAATACACTCGCTCGCGAATGGTGTCACTTCGTGCCCACCAGGTAGGTGGAGTTTGTTTTTCGTGCGGTGAAGCAGTCTCCACAGCATGTCCCCCATGAACACCGAAAATGACCGGCAAAATGAGGACGCCGAGGAATAGACTCCGGCGCATGTAGAAGCCGGCTAGTACGCCGGCTAGGACCAGCACATCGAGTAACGCGCCGCGCGAACCACTAAGAATAATGCCCGTCATGCATAGGAGACTCGCGGCCACGCTGGACGCGCGGAGAGCCCATCCGGCTTTTGTCCTCCTCGCTCCACGCCACAAGTAATACGATGCGCCGACCCCAAACACGCAGAAGCAGCCGAATGCGTTTGGATCGCCCCACACGGATGCCACACGTTTGATTTCTAAGTGATGAATCAGCCCCATCTCGAGAGGGGTCGGAGTTCGCGCACCGATGGAAGCGCGCAACTGCTGGAGTTGGTAGTCGTAAATGACAGTGTACTGCAGGATAGCATGCAAGGCAAACAGAGATGCCACTGCAGCGACTGAGGCAAAGATCGGTGACAGCAAGGAGCTGTGACGGGGCAAAGGAGAGGAAGCAGAAGCAATTGCCCCGCAAAGCCTCAAACGTAGGAGATGAGCTGAGACAAATAACCAAGCACACCAAGTCACAACCGTGATGACGTTTTCGATGCCAACTGTCGGTGCTCCCTCAGCAACCCACCGAAGCACCATCCACACAGCAAAGCCGAAAGCACAGCATAGCGCAAAGAAGTTCGCTTTGTTGTAAAGCGGCTGGATGAGAATTAGCCAAGCCGTCACAAATGCTAGAAGAGCTAAAACCGCCGCCCACAGCGCACCGTAGAAAGGATAGGGGAGTGACTGTTTATAACAGCTTCCTGCCCACAAAATCAGCGCAAGCGCTGCTAGTGCTCCTATGACACGCGTGTACTGATTGGTATTCCTCTCGGCAGACTCCGGAAAGTTCATCATGTCGCACTCACACGTTAGGCAAGGCTTCTTCGAGTAAAGGAATCAAGGCAACAGAATCACACCTCCAAGAAAGCCGAAGCACGACCAAGTGGGCCACGATGGCTTGGCTGAATAAAACAGTACCAGGTCAGTACTAAATTAACGCTACACTCACCGTAATTAACAGGAGCATTTGTCTATGAGTTTCTATGTCCAAACCGGGCCCCTTTATCCTCCCGAAATGACCGAACCTATGCGGCAAGAACTTACAGCCCTTGGAGTTGAGGACTTGCGGCTCCCGGAGCAAGTGGATGAAGCTCTTTCCCACCAGGGAACGGTACTTGTCGTGGTCAACTCTGTCTGTGGTTGTGCGGCGGCCGGTGCGCGACCAGCCGTTGCTTTGGCATTGCAACATTCCAAGCTTCCCGATCGTGCAGTTACTGTTTTCGCCGGTGTGGACCGGGCTGCGGTTGAGCGCGCCCGCTCTTATTTTGTTGGCTATCCGCCATCGTCGCCGCAAATGGCCTTGCTTCGCGATGGCAAAGTGGTTTTCATGCTCCAACGCCATGACATTGAAGGGCGCGATCCTCATGCGATTGCGCGCATGCTGACCCAGGCTTTTGACCAGTATTGTTAGCGGCACGTGGGCGCGCCCTTCACGGTAATCCATATTGTTGGGAGTGTGGGGCGTGCTTCATAATTTTTCTTTTGTGGTCGAAGGGGTGCTGGCGGGTTGTGCGCACCCCGCCGGCGCAGGCGATCTTCGTCAGGCATTGCAGTCCCTCGTGGATGAAGGGATTGGGGCACTGATTTCCCTCGACGAGATGGGAGTGCCTCTTCACTACATTGCCGAGTTTGGCCTGCATTACCTGCACGTCCCTGTTCGCGATTTTGGGACTCCGAGTTTTGAAGAAGCAACGCGCGTGGTCGAGTTCATTCAGCAGCAGAGGCAGGCCGGAAGGTCCGTCGCGGTGCACTGTCATGCAGGCTACGGCCGGACCGGAACATTATTATCATGTTATCTTGTTTCGCAGGGAATGCCTGCACGCGAAGCGCTTAAACTTGTGCGACAAAAACGCCCAGGTTCCGTGGAAACGGACGAGCAAGAAAGATTTGTCGAAGAATTCGAGATTTACTGGAAGAATCGTACTGGCGAGTCGGCGCCGCCTTCCCCCGCCTGTTAGATTCTTGTGTGAAGCGTTTCCTCTCACTTCCCATACTTCTGGGAGAAGTCCCGCCGGTCTGTCGCATGGGCAAGCGCAGTCTCGTAACTGATCAAACCTTGGCGGTAGAGTTCACCAAGCGATGCATTGAGCGTAATCATGCCTTCTTCAATTCCCGTCTGTATTGCGGAGAAAATCTGAGGCACTTTGCCCTCTCGGATGAGATTTCGCACAGCCCGATTGCAGACAAGAACCTCCCGCGCGGCAATTCGGCCACGACGGTCCTTCAGGGGGACAAGTTTTTGGGAAATGATGCCCTGCAGCGAAACAGCGAGCTGGGCCCGAATTTGTGACTGCTGGTGCGGTGCGAAGGAGTCTATGATCCGATTGATTGTCGTGGAAGCTTCGGTGGTATGGAGCGTTGAGAACGTCAAGTGTCCGGTTTCTGCCAACGTAATGGCCGCCTGCATCGTTTCCAAATCCCTCATTTCCCCGATCATAACAATGTCGGGATCTTGCCGAAACGCATGTCGCAAGGCGTGATGGTAGCTGAGGGTGTCCAGCGCCATTTCACGCTGGCTAATCATGGATCGTTTTTCCTGAAAAACGTATTCGATAGGATCCTCAATAGTAAGGATGTGGGTGCGCCGGTGCTCGTTAATGTAATCAATCATCGCTGCGAGAGTGGTGGATTTCCCACTTCCCGTGGGGCCCGTCACTAGCACAAGGCCAGCCTGGAGATTAACAAAGTTGTATACGACTTCGGGGAGAAGAATTTCTTTCATCGTTGGGACACGTTCGGGAATCAAGCGGGCCGACACACACAGCATTCCCTGCTGAACATAAAGGTTAAAGCGGGCACGTGTAATGCCCGTAAAGGTGTGAGCAAAGTCCAGCTCGTGTGTGCGTTCGAAGCGCTCGATTTGCTCGGGCACAAGCAGAGAATAGACAAACGTGCGCAAGGACTCCTCCGTGGTTGGAGGTCCCTCCACCTGATACAACGCTCCATCTATCCGAACCCGTGGAGGCTGACCTGCACGGAGATGAAGATCACTGGCTCCTTCGCGCGAGGCAGCCGCTATCAAGTCCCGAAACCGTTGATGGTGTTCTTGGTCAACATGCACAAAATCCTGCGACTTGAGCGAATCAGGTGTTTGGTCGTCGAAATCTCTCATCCACGCGCTCCTTTGTTGGCGATATCTATGCTCTAGGAATCCTCCTGCTCAAGACGGAATTCTTAAGCTGAGGGATGGAGACTTGAGTTCCGTACTATGGAGCTGACCGAGCTTTCGGTCACGTTAGCGACGCAACTAAATTCCAGAAAATTGCCCAGTGTTTTCCGCGGAAACAGGTAAAAATGACATTTTTGGTCTGTTCACCTCTTGGGAGTTCCGTCTTTCAAAATTCAGCCGCCCACCAGCGTCTTAGATCTCGAGGCTTTCTCAGCTTGTCGAACTCATCTGACCACCTATCAAATTGCTATGCGCAAAATAATCGGTGAGCGGCAAAAGGCAGTGAAAAGGCTAACAACCATTGTTCATTGCTGCCGCCGATGTCTCTATCGTATGCCTATTAGCCCATCAGGCGTTGGTTAACCGACATCTGACGAAAAGAATATGGCCCCGCATCAATGCTATCGCGAGGGTTGGCAGTCTCAACTGAAGTGGCTGGTTTGGGAAGGCAATGAAAACATAATAACAAGTTGATGCATATCTTAACACTGCGGCCTTTGGCCCCTTCATGGTTGGCCTTTTTGGTGTTGTATTCTTAGTGGTCGCAGGATAGTCACGCGCTCATCTCTAGCGCTTGAATACTTGCCCAAAAGATACGTAATTTCGCATCGGTCTAGCAAGACGGAGAGGTGGCCGAGTGGCTGAAGGCAGCGGTTTGCTAAACCGTCCTACGGGGAATACCTGTAGCGGGGGTTCGAATCCCCCCCTCTCCGCCAGTTTTTCTTTCTAACATGGAGTTTCACACAGACTTGCTCTGTCCTTGCCACGAGGTGGGAGTGTTAGCACCTGCTGATAGCCATATTCCGGACTCACGACTCGTGCTCTGTCGCGTGTCATGCTGGTAGATGACGACGAGGAAAGATACCGAAACTGCTTACGAAAACCGTTGGACATCTTCCCCCCCGACATTCTCAAGTGCCAAGTCTTGCTCGGTAAGCTTACTTTGAGCCCAACCACTCCACGTAAAACGGAAGACTGCGCCATGTTAAAAATAGACCGACGACAACAAACACGGTTCCCGTAGCATAGCGTGCCCATTTTTCAACTGCGCTGACGAGGTTGAATATCTTTGCAAGACTCGAAGCGCTGAATACGACGACTAGGGCAAAAACCACTACCGGAATGGCCGTTCCAAAGCCATAGAGTGCAGGCACAAGCGACACAGATTGCGACTGAATCGCCACGGGAATGAGGGTCCCAAAAAATAACCCTGCTGAGACTGGACAAAAGCTGAGCGCGAACACAATCCCTAGCAATATCGCTCCGAGCCTTCCTGAATTCCCAGCCCACTTCTGAAATCGCTCGCTTGCAGCAAGCAAAGAAAAGCTTGGGAGACGAATCCATTCGAAAAGGAAACACGCGATAACAATTAGCAGGGGGCCAATGACGACGGTCATTACTTGCTGGAAGACCTGGGCAAACCGAGGTGAAGCTACAGCACTTTTCACAAAAAACATTGCCAACACTATGTAAGCAAAACTGCGTCCTATCGTATAAAGAAGTCCGCGCTCTATGGCAACGAATGGTGCTCCAACGTTCTTTGCCAGATATGAAATAGCCGCGATGTTAGTCGCCAAGGGGCAGGGGCTAATTGAAGTCAGCAAACCCAACCAGAAGGCCGATAATAGAGCAACACTAAAGCCGCCACTCCCGTCCAGCATCACTTTTCCGCTCCGATGGCCTTGCGGATCTCTCCTCTCACATATTCTTGGAACTTGGCCTTGTCGCCCACAGACTGCCAAATCTTGGTGAGGTTTTTGAATTCACCAGGGTTCTTAGAATTGTGCGGGACAAGAACTATCGCCTTGGTGTAGAGCTTGTAGTCCGCAACGAAGTGAGCATTTTCAGGAATGTCGACGTTGACCACTTTCCATTCAATACGGCCTTTTTCCATCTCCTTGGCGAAATCTTGTTTCAGCAGCTCCTCAGTAAAACGCTCGAAGTTGATGCAGTTCGTGCATCGCACATGTCCGTGAAAGTAGTAAACCGTGAGCACAGGCTTTTCGGCCGCAGCCTTTTTTCCAGCAGCTTCCATTCCAGCCACTTTCTCGGGCTTGTTTAATGCTTCGTTGTGCGTATGGCTGCCGGTGGTTTCAGCCAATGCAACTACCGCGATCATTGCGATAGCGAAAGTGGCGAAAGCGTTTCTCAACAGTTTCATTGGTTTGCGTCCTAAAAAGAATGTCACTGCTTGTCGCGAACTGGCATGTGGTGCTCTGATGCTCTAGGCCAGCTCACCTCAACCCTCAGGATTGCAAAAGCTTTTTCACCTCCTCCAGGCTGGGAACTCGGCCGGCCAGCTTGACCTCGCCGTTGAGCGCCAGCGCTGGCGTCGTCATCACTCCGAAACTGATAATCTGGTTGATGTCGGTGACTTTCTCAATGTCGAACTCAATGCCGAGTTCGCGTGCTGCCTGCTCGGCGGTCTCGGCGAGCTTTTTGCATTTTGGGCAACCTGTTCCCAAGATCTGAATTCTCAGCATCGTGCTCGTATCCTCCTTTCGAAATACGTTTGTCGTTTGTACAAACCTTACCTCTCAATTTCCCCAACCTTACGCTAAATTCCCGTACAGAAGCCCAGTGATCGTCGCCAGTATCACGACAATGCCGACATAAGCCAACATCTTCTTGGTTCCCATAAGCGCTCGAAGCACAAGCATACTTGGGAGCGATAGAGCTGGACCGGCCAACAAAAGTGCAAGCGCTGGGCCTTTTCCCATTCCGCTTCCTAGAAGTCCCTGAATGATAGGCACCTCGGTGAGGGTGGCAAAGTACATTAACGCGCCACTTACGCCGGCAAACAAATTAGCTCTCAGCGAATTGCCCCCCACGAGATTCTCGACCCACGCGTTGGGGATAAGCCCTTCGTGACCTGGTCGCCCTAACAATAGACCGGCCACAAAAACACCAGCGAATAGAAGCGGGAAAATCAGTTTGGCAAACGTCCACGTGGCGCCAGCCCATTCACGTAACTCCTTTGTTCCGAAGGCAATGACTAGCGAAAGGCAAACGACACCAACAACAAAGGGAAACTCAGTTTTGTTGGGAGAAATGGCGCTCGCACAGGCAATCGCCACAGCGCTGGCCACGAGAGCCCTGAATGAGACGCCGAACCATTGCCAAAGTGCCACCCCAAGAGTGACCGCAGACAAAGATGCCAGCAACCATTTGCGCTCGTAAACGGCATACCAGAGTCCGCTTGTCACATCGGGCCTGCCCCAGTTAGCAAAGACGAGCACGCCCACTTGCGCCCCAAGGAAAACAACGTTTTGCCAAAGGGGACGTCGTACCTCACACACTGGCAGCGCCGCAGCAAGGCGAGCCTTATGCTGCTCCTCTTTGCGAAAAAGAAAATGCATGGCCAGCCCTGCCGCGATACTGAATACGATGGCGCCAATGGCGCGTGCGACGCCCATCTCGATACCAAGGACGCGCGCCGTCATTGCTATGGCTAATACATTAATGGCTGGTCCAGAGTAAAGAAAAGCAACGGCTGGACCCAACCCAGCTCCCATTTTATAGATCCCACCGAAGAGAGGAAGAACAGTGCATGAACACACGGCAAGAATGGTGCCCGCTACGCTTGCCACCCCATAGGCAAGCCACTTGTTAGCATTGGGGCCCAGATAGCGCATTACCGATGCCTGACTGACAAAAACGCTAATCGCACCAGCTATAAAGAAGGCAGGGATGAGGCATAGTAGAACATGCTCCTGGGCGTACCATTTCACAAGGCGAAGCGATTCTTGCACTGCCGCATCGAATCGCGCTGAGCCCACTGGTAAAAAGTAGGCAATAGCGAATACGCTTATCAGTCCAAGAAATGTTCTCCATTCAAACTCGCGGATCTGTTGTGCAAAGCTCTGGGCGCGTGCCATCCACGAGAGTTGTGCCTGATTACCGTTTTTCGCTGGTGAATTTTCAAACTCGTAGTCACTCATGGCTCAGAACCTCGACTTTGTGGAGCAGATCCGAAACAAGAGTCTGCTCGATGCACGACAAAATTTTCACTAAGCACGGTGTGGCCAGTCTGTAGCGAACCTGAGTGCCTTGTTTCATGTCGCGCACAACGCCGGCCTCCCTCATCACTGAGAGGTGTTTTGATACCGTAGAGACGTCGAGACCCACCAGCGCCTGAAGCTCACACACACAAAGCTCCTTTTCCGCCAGCACTTCTGCGAAATACAGACGTACTGGATGAGCAAGTGCTTTCACGATTTTGGCTTTTGCAGCATAGCGCGCTGAGAACTGTGGCAAGGAGGAAGTCCGCGCCGACGCTTTATTCTTGTTAATGCGGGTCATTCGTTTTTTGATTATTTGGCCAATTGACCAAAAATTCAAATGTTCGGATATACCCACATATTTTCCCAGCCATCCCACTGTGATTCTCGCGCAGAATGCTCAAGCTGGCATCAGTGTTCGGAACGGATCGAACAGACGATCAAGCATGAGTGTGAGTTCCTTACGGGGGACGCTAGCTTCTGGCATGAAATTGACATGCCAGATCCCCTCGTACACGTCACGCTTATACAATGGCTCAATCCACTGAGCTGCCCAATGGGTGTGAGGCATGTCCAGGAAGCGTATGGTGACTTCCGGGACGGGCTCGCTCCCTAGAGCCCGACACAGAAGAGCCGCCAAGGCTCCACGTTGAACAGCTCCGCTCACTTCACCATCTCGCACACCCTGAAGTTGGGGAATGTCCTGGATCCAGTCTTTGAGTAATTCTTTATAGCGAGCTCGTTGTTCCTTACAGTAGCCGCTCTTCGCCTTGCCACAGGCTTTCGCAATGAGCTCAACCGCTTGTTCCCAACTCAGCGGCGCATCCTTGCGGAAGAGGAAATCCTCGTCGTCGAAGACGACACCAGCCAAAGCAAGTTTCTGAGCCTCGACAAAGACACGGTCCTCGACATGCAAGTCCTCGTATGGGTACAACATCACTGCGCGGACGAGTAGAAACTCCTGCAGATCACGTACAGGCACTTCGCGCGGTTCCAAGCCGGAGCGCACAGCCAGGGCCGCAGTGGCGCCAGCGGCCTGCCCCATGAGTAGAACAATCGGTTGGAGTCGCGTGCACCCATTCACGATGTGAGTGACGCTGATACTCTTCTCAATGGCCATGAACCCATCAATGCCGCGCGGGAAAAAGACACCGAACGGAACCTGGAACTTGGCGTTGGCGGGATAATTCTCTTCGAAAAAATTGGGGTGCCCCGGATGGGCGCGCGCGTGGTGATGGTCCAGAAAGTAATCTCCCACAGCTATCGAATCCTCCTGAAGAGGTGGTCGCACACCATTCCCGAAGGCCGGCAGCACATCTTGCTCTCGCATAACGCGCTCACCAATAATCCGGCGCGTTTCACGGACGTATGGAATAAACGGTAGGCCGTCGGGGGTGGGAAACTCATCATCCGCGATCCCAAGCTCGGGATGCCCCAGGGTCGTCTGAATGTAATGGATAAAGTTAAGCGTGTGACGTTTCGCGCGAACGAATGCCTCGGCGCGCTTTGAGCGATCAAAGAATGCCAAACTATCGGGATAATCGTTCGCGTGGAAGGGCCAATTGATCATGTACTTATGCCGGGGTAGTTTGCCGTAATCAATGAATGTCTCCCACGTGTGGAGCGTGTGGGGGTGCGGTACGGAATGATCCACATCTAGAGCCGTCGAACTTCGGAAAATGCTTGGGTCATAGTCGTCGGACGGGAGCACGGCAGGAGCCCGCCTTCCATAGGCTTTCTCATAATCTTTAAGGATTGCGACGTATGTTACGTCTTGGATTTCGAGATCGGCTTTCTCGGGCGCGTCGGGTTCACCCGTTTCATGGCACGATTCGCGCCCGAGACGGTGCTCTAGGCCTGCGAGTTCGATAATGTCGCCAAATTCCGTTGCCTCCATGGTAATGGCTGCTCGCACCTCGAAAGTCTCGCCGGTCTTCGTTTGAAAAACCAAACCATGCACGCGGTTGCCATCCCGTAGCACGGAAGTCACTTTCGACTCCGTGAAAACCTGAATCAGCTCCTCGCGCTTGACGAGGCGTTCGAGGATTTCTGCAACCACATGAGGTTCAAATGCGGTCAGCGTAACCCATCCTGTGCCGGTTTTTGCTGGTCCGCCATAGTAGATTTCGATTTCCCGGACGATTTCGCGGTAAATGCCGCACGTGAGGTTGCCCCAGTTGCCATCGAACGCGACCACGCCGGCACTTGTGATCATGCCGCCGAGCCAAGGGGTTTCTTCGACAAGGACAACTCTCGCGCCCATGCGCGCCGCTTGGAGGGCAGCGGCCGTTCCTCCGCAACCACCGCCAGCTATAACGATATCAGTTCGGATGAGATTTTTCGGTGTCATAGTAATTAGGCCTTCTGCGCTCTGTGTCTCCCACTGCCAACAAAAAAGCGCATCTTTTGCGCCACATATTGTGATCAATAAAATTAGGCTTGTACTACCCTTGCGAAGGGGCAGACTGGCTTAGAAAGTACGGATAAAGACTGGAGAGTTTAAACTCGATGCAGGAAATTCGCGAGAGAATTCTCGACCACGATATCGAAGAAGAAATGAAGGTTTCATACCTCGATTACGCAATGAGCGTGATCGTGGGGCGTGCCCTTCCCGACGTCCGCGATGGTCTCAAGCCCGTCCATCGTCGCGTCATCTACGCCATGCACGAACTTGGCTTTACCTCGACTCACAAATTCGAAAAGTCCGCAAAGAGCGTCGGTCATGTCATGGGTAATTATCATCCCCATGGTGACCAGGCAATTTATGATACGCTTGTTCGCATGGCGCAGGATTTTTCGATGCGCTATCCGCTCATTGATGGGCAAGGCAACTTTGGCTCTGTGGATGGCGATCCTCCAGCAGCCATGCGCTATACCGAAGCTCGTCTCTCCAAGTTTGCCGAGCTTCTCTTGCAAGACATTGATAAGAACACAGTAGACTTTACACCAAATTATGACGCTTCCACACTTGAGCCCACAGTTCTTCCGGGCGCCTTTCCAAACCTTCTCTGCAATGGCAGCGACGGCATCGCGGTGGGCATGTCCACCCGCATTCCTCCCCATAATCTGGGAGAAGTAATCGATGCCTGTGTGGCACTCATTGATAAGCCCAACGCCACCGTCGCAGAATTGATGAAATATCTTCCTGGACCAGATTTCCCGACGGGAGGATTCATCTGCGGAAGAAAGGGCATTGTGGACGCCTACTCAACAGGGCGCGGCAGCCTCGTGATGCGAGCCCGTGTCAACATCGAGCAGCTAAGAGGCGGGCGTCAGGCTCTCATTGTGACAGAAATTCCTTATCAAGTTAACAAAGCCAATCTCATCGAGAAAATTGCTCGTCTCGTTCAGGAAAAGAAAATTACCGAAATCGCCGACCTCCGCGATGAAAGCGATCGGAGTGGTATGCGCATTGTCATTGAGCTCAAGCGCGAGGCCATTCCCGAGATCGTCCTCAATAACCTTTACAAACACACGCAGCTGCAAGAGACCTACAATATCATCCTCCTTGCGCTTGTTGATAACCGACCACGTTATCTGAGTCTGCCGCGACTCATTCAGCTCTATCTCAACCACAGGCGCGATGTGGTAACGCGGCGAACGCGCTATGAGCTCGACCGTGCACAGAAGCGCCTTCATATTGTCCACGGCTTGTGCGTCGTGCAGGACAATATTGATTACGTCGTCAAGACGATCCGTGAGGCTGCAAACCCTGAGGAGGCGAAACAAAAACTTATGGCAACCCTATGGGTGCCGCTTGAAATGGTAAAAATCATTGAGCCTGACGCCACTGAGGCGCGTCCGCTCAGTGCGGAGCAAGCCCAGGCAATCCTCGACATGCGACTCTCGCGGCTGACTCAGCTCGAAAAAGCTAAGCTGTTGGAAGAGCGCGATCAACTGGTCGAAGCCATCACGAAGTACCGTCGCATTTTAGGCGATATCAGGGAAGTGTGGGCTATTGTTCGCCACGAGCTGCTCGAGGTGAAGAAAAAGTATGCCGATGAAAGGCGCACGGAGATCACCGACGCTGTCACGGAGATGCCCATCGAGAGCCTCATCCCTGATGAAAACATGGTCATCACCATTAGCCATTCTGGTTACATTAAACGCACACCCACTGACCAATATCGCCGTCAACGGCGTGGAGGTAAGGGGGTTGTCGGTGCAGAAACCCGCGAAGAGGACTGGGTGGAACATCTTTTCATCGGCACCACCCATAATTACCTCATGTTCTTCACCGATAAAGGGCGCGCTTATTGGCTCAAGGTTTACGACATTCCGCAGGCAAATCGCCAGGCGCGAGGTCGTGCGATCGTAAACATGTTAGAACTTCAGCCGGGCGAAAAAGTTTGTGCCGTTCTTCCAGTGAGTGACTTCGCTGAGAACTACTACTTGCTTTTTGCCACGGCCAAGGGGCAGGTCTGTAAACAGTCGCTGGCCCTTTACAGCAATGTCCGGCGCACGGGAATCAAAGCCATTAATATTGGGGAAGGCGATAAGCTGGTAGACGTAAAGCTCACAAACGGACAGCAGGAAATAATCCTGGCCACGCGCAAAGGTATGGCTATCCGTTTCCATGAGTCTGTTGTTCGCCCCATGGGGCGCGACACCAGTGGTGTGCGCGGCATCTTTCTTAACAAAGGCGACGAAGTGATCGGCCTCGAAGCGCCACGTCCCGACGCCACTCTTCTCACTGTCTGTGAACGCGGTTATGGTAAGCGCAGTGCCATCGCTGACTATCGTATCACTAACCGGGGCGGCAAAGGGGTCATCAACATTCGCACAACTGAACGCAATGGGCTCGTCGTGGCTGTCAAGGACGTCCACGACACGGACGAGCTTATTGTGATGACACGCGAGGGACGTGCTATCCGCTTACGCGTCTCAGACATCCGGGTCGTTTCCCGAAACACTCAGGGCGTGCGCATCATCGACATTGCTGAAGGCGACCTTGTCACCGGTGTCGCTCGCCTCGCGGAGCCTGACGATGAAACCGGTGAGGAAGTCGAGCCGGATCAGGAGTCGCAGCCCAAAGAAGAATAACTCCTGGGTGAGCAAAAACAAGACGGAGGCATAGCAGGCAGTGGTCCTGCTGTGCCTCTGTTTCTTATTTAACGAGACTTTAGCACGAGTTGGTGCCGATCTGGTCTGGCTTTTAGAGTATGAATTTGCTCAGGTCTTGGTTTTTGAGAATGTCCTGCAGACGATTGCGCACGTAAGCACCATCGATGATGACCCGTTTCGGTGCGTCGGCTTCCCCAGCCTCAAACAGCACGTCTTCCAAAACTTTCTCCATCACCGTATGGAGTCGCCGAGCGCCGATATTTTCTGCCTGCTCATTGACGAATGCTGCTGCTTGGGCAATTTCGTCAATGCCGTCTTCCGTGAATTCCAATTCTACGCCTTCGGTAGCCAAAAGAGCGCTGTATTGGCGAGTAAGTGCGTTCTGAGGCTCCCGAAGGATGCGCTTGAAGTCTTCCACCCCCAACGGGCTCAGCTCGCAGCGCAGCGGAAAGCGGCCCTGCAGCTCAGGGATAAGATCGCTGGGTTTGCTCATGTGGAAGGCGCCTGCGGCGATGAAGAGGATGTGGTCGGTCCGAACCTGTCTCTTATACACATCT
>JANZZJ010000148.1 GCA_026419455.1 Candidatus Sumerlaeaceae bacterium
AGATGTGTATAAGAGACAGGCGTTGTGTACACTCCCTCGCGCTGGCGATAACGCAAAAACAGCGTGCTGGGATAAACGCCCCCCACTTTGCAAGCCATTTTCGCGGCTAATAACGCTAGGATTGTTCCCGGCGCGGCGAGTAGGGCCGGTACTGACACAAACGAACCAGCCCGGATGAAATAGAACGGCGTGAGCAACCCAAACGTGAGCGTTCGAAGTCTTCTAATCAGGACGTGATCTTTCCCTACCGTTCCTGCTAGCACCATACCGATGAGATACGCTGGCAGCACTGCTTCGCTTTCGGACCACGTCGCCAAGGCACCAAAGGCGAAAAGCAGAAACAGGATGTACTTCGCTTCGAGTTCCGAAGGGCGATTTCCATACGCGCGGAAGAACCGTGGCGTCAGCCACGGGAGGATTGCAAACGCTATCGCTGAAACGACCACAAAAACGAGCGTCCGCGCTGTAAAAGGCGAAAAGATGAGGCCGAGGGCTATTACTGTTCCCAGATCGTTTATGAAACATGCAGCGAGAATCACCTTTCCGAACTCTGTGCGGTTAAGGCCCAATTCGAGCATGACAGCGTAGACCACCGCTACTGAAGTTGTCGAAAGAGCTACCCCGGCCAGCCAGCTCGGCATTACGTCCCAATGTAACACGTAGCGCGCCACAGCAGTGCATCCAAGGAAAGGCGCGAAAAAGCCCGCCAAACCAATCACCGTGGCCTCTTTCCATTTCAACCGAAACACACTTGGATCTAGCTCGGCTCCAGCAAGAAACGTCAGGACAATAGCCCCCGTACCTGATAAAAAGGTGATCCATGGCTCTGAAGCCCCCAGAGCCGCCGTGCCAACTAGTGCTCCGATAACAAGCTGGGCAACAGTGCCCACAATAATCTCCAATAGCGCCGTTGCCACGTGAAACCAGATTGAGAGGAGTGTGGCAAGTAATGCCAGGCCAAGCCAAATCGCTGCATAAAACCACACATGGGTCATGATAGAGAACTCCCCGACAAAGAAGTGCAACTTGCGGGTAGGCGGTTGGTAAGGTTTTGATGGGACCGGCTCATCATCGTCTCCTGTGTCTCCGAAAACTTGCTATCGCTAGCTTTTCACACAGGAGTCATCAGCCGGTTCAAATCGGCAGTTGTACGGCAGACTCCATTGCCGTTTTCTCCTTTGTGGTACAGTGGGCACAAACTTTATGTTCAGCAAGTCTTGCCCCCATGGCAGGTCACTTTTTGTCGCAGCAGAGCCATATGACGATTAAATTAACAACTTGTTATCTAATTTTCATCAATGCTCGTGACGCTCCCTCTGTCCTGCATTTGCATTTTTATCAAGAAGCCCGTGGCTGGATGGTAGACAGCAAAATCTTCTTAGGCCCCGGAAAAATGGGCTCCGAATCAGCACAAACGCATCCTACTCCTCGGGTGTTGCTACTCCTGCTGCCTGCAAGAACCTGCGGATAACGTCCGAGCGAACGAAAATGGCATTGCGTGCATCATCGCGTTGGCTGAGCATTCCCACTACCGTCGCATCTTGCGCAAATACTGGACCGCCGCTAAAGCCGCTCCGAACTTTTGCGTTACCAAGGGCAAAGCCGTCGAGAACGTTGCAGCCCTCGATGCGCCCTTCTGCCACCCAAAAACCGCTGGGATCAAAAAGTCCGGCCACGCGGATTGCTTGGCCATGTTCGCAGGCGGAATCGTTTAGTGGTGCAGGCGATCCTCGCCAGCGACAGTCTGCAATCTCCAAAAGTGCAAGATCATGATATTTCTCCGTGGCCACAAGCCGAGCGGGACACTGGCGACCGTCCGCCCATTCAATGATAACCCTGTCCGCTGGAACTGGACCAAATGGCGATGGTACGCTCAAAAGGTGGTGACAGGTAATAACGTGGACAGGCGTAACGAAAAAACCGCTTCCACGGGCAAACCCCATCGGACGTGTGGCCGTGGGGTCGACTATCGAGCAGACAGCAACGCAGGTGTTGCTCAGGCGCAAAGGACGATCAGATATCCGCCGGGCCTTCGGGGATTTTGGTATCGAGCGTTTGAACTTGGGGGCAGCCCACGCATAGCTACTCACAATCAATGCCAGCGCCAGCCAAACCCACGTTTTCCTCATATCGCTCTTCCATTGTCTGTAGCCGACGAGATCCCCAAGCAAGCATAATTACCATGAAAATTCGGTGAAGCAGTGACATAAACGCGTTCGCAATTACTCCGATGTTTGTCGCGTTGATCCCGTCGTTTCGTTATCGCGCACCTCTACCAATTCTATATCGAAAAGTAGTCGTGCTTTCGGAGGAATTTCTGGTGGCACGCCGGCATCACCGTAACCCAATTCCGGCGGAATTTCGATAAGACGGCGGCCTCCGACGCGCATACCAATGATGCCCTCCTCGATACCCTTAATGAGTTTGCCACCGCCAAGCGTGACTCGCAGGGGATTGGGAATGATTTTAATGCGCGAATTGTCTATGATCTTGCCCGTCGAAATGACTTTGCCTACGTAGTGGAAACCAACTTTTTGTCCTGGCAATGGCTCCCTGCCGCTCCCTTTGACGATATCTTGATAGATAAGACCAGATTCGAGGACGACTGAGGTTTGCGGGCTAACGCTTGTAACCTCCAGCGAGTCCGAAGTCACCTCCGCTTGCCCGATTGCCACACAGGCAACGTTAACCACGAGCGCCAAGGTGGCCAAAAACCCTGTGTTAAGTCTCATCCTAGGCATTGTATGTCATCCCTTTTTCTCAATCTCCGTTTACGCGTTTGCGAAAAACGATGTCTTCAAGCAAATTCAACTCTGTGGCGCTAAGAAACGACGTCCCTGCCTCAACCGCTTCCAGGCTACGGCGCCAAGGAAAACGGCAAATTGGACGAGCACTATTGCAGCACCGGCGGGCGCGTCCGTAGCGCAGCTCAACATCAACCCCACTAGCGTACATCCGACGCCTAGCACTACACTACTCATCAACAGCGTGGTAAATCGTGAGCAAAGCAATTGTGCTGTAGCCGCAGGTAAGACTAAAAACGCCGAGATTAAGACAATCCCGATCAGACGTGCGGAAATCACAATGGTAATCGAGAGCAGAGTGAGAAGCAAATAGTGCAAAAAATTCACCGGGACCCCTACGACACGCGCCATGCGCGAATCGAATGTGTAAAAAAGAAGCTCTTTCTGTAATATCCAGAGGGGGAGCAGCACTATCAGGCTGAGGCCGGCGATGAGCCACAACTCTTCCTGTGTCATTGCGAGCACGCTTCCGAACAGATAAGTGGTTGCATCCTGACTGTAGCCGCGTGCGGCCTTAAAAAAGATAATACCCAACGCCATGGAGACGACCAGGAAAATGCCGATCGCACTGTCTTCGGAAATCTGCCCTTCTTTCGTGGTATTTGCGATAAGCCATGCTACGAGAATGCAAAAGATGAGTGCGGTCCCATAGATCCCCAGTGTGGCGTGGGAACCAGCACCGAAAAAATAGATTCCCAATGCAACTCCGCCGAAAGCGCTGTGGGAGATTCCCTGACCGATGAAAGCCATTCGGCGCAGTACCACGTATACCGAGAGCACGGAACACACGAGTGCTATTATGAGACCACCCGCAACTGCATAGCGCCAAAACTCGTAATGAACCATGTCGCTAAAAATCTGGATTACTCCCACGCTTCAAAATTCTCCCTTCTGGCTTCCTTAAAATTCCGTCCGGCGGGCCAGATCACCAAGCGGAAAATAACTAGGCGTGCCCTAAGCAATTTGTTCTTCGCGCTGGTGGACACTCAGAATTGTTGTTGCGTTTCGGTACAAGCTTCAGAAGCTGTCGCGCATCCACAGTAAATTCACGAACAAAATAGGCAAAATTCCAGGATGGGACGAACATCGGGTCAGCAGTTTTCTCCGCGTCGGTGGGTAACGGAGGAACCTGAAGAAAGCCATGGTCGCGGGATCTTAGGCGTCATGCGCGAATGGCTTGATGCGTTGGTCTTTGCGTTTGTCCTCGCCATGTTTATTCGCACTTTTGCAGTGGAGCTTTTTAAGATTCCATCCGGCTCGATGAGTCCCACTCTGTTAGGTGATTACGTTGCCGAAGGTATCGCTGTTGATGAAAATGCGCGGCAGCGCTATTACCTTCTCATCGTCGAACGCGTCGGGGATCTGGTTCAGGTGTTCCGCAAGGACGAGGCCACGGGACGCTACGTTTATGAAGGTAAGAGGTGGCGCGGTTCTCTTACCGCCAGCCAACTGTCGCTTATCGAACGCGATCTTCATCTCGAGGAACATCACATCTGCGTCAACAAATTTGCCTATTGGTTCACGAAGCCTTCACGCGGCGACATTGTCGTATTCCGGGTGCCTTTCAAACGAAAGCCTTCTTACTATGAACGTAACGGGTATCGTTTTCAGGTTCAGCCATACAACCGCTATCAGGGTGTTTATGTGAAAAGAGCAGTAGCGTTTGATGGCGAGTTGGCGGAAATCGATGCCGACAAGCGCCTCCGCATCAACGGGAAAACCGTTGATCAACCCGAGTTTTTCAAATACCAACGCTATGAGATCCCCAACACTGTGGATTACTCTGTGAAAGTGCCAGAAGGGCAAATGTTGGTGTTTGGGGATAACACGGGCAACAGCTATGACAGCCGCTTCTGGGGGGGGCTGCCCTACGAGAATTTGCGTGGGAAAGCCTTTTTCCGTTATCGTCCGCTCAAAAAGTTGGGGTTTCTTAACAAATGGTAACGGGTTGGCCGGTACTATATGTTAGAGGGGAAGATGATCATGAAAACGGAATCTGTGCCGAAGGTTTCTTCCAAGATTGCCCGTCGCGTGGCAGAGTTGCCACCATCGGGAATACGCAAGTTTTTTGATTTAGTGCTCGCCACTGAAGGTGTAGTTTCGCTCGGTGTGGGCGAGCCGGATTTCACAACTCCACGAGCTGTTCGCGACGAAGCGATCTCTATCTTAGAATTGGGGAAAACGTCCTACACCAGTAACTTCGGACTTCGCGAGCTCCGTGTGGAACTGGCCCAGTGGCTTGAGCGGCAGTATGGTCTTCGCTACGATCCCGATACTGAGATTCTTATCACCGTCGGCGGCAGCGAGGCTCTCGACGTTGCTTTGCGCGCACTGCTTGAACCCGGTGACGAAGTGCTAGTTTTGGAGCCTTGCTTTGTTTCCTATGCACCCCTGGTAGTCTTGGCTGGCGGAACCCCGCGTTACGTTCCCACTTACCAAGAAGAAGGGTTTCGTGTGAACTTTGATCGTCTCCGCGAAGCTGTGACTCCACGCACTAAGGCAGTCGTTGTGAACTATCCCAACAACCCTACGGGAGCCACACTCCGTGAAGATGACCTGCGTAAGCTTCTAGCCTTTGCCACCGAATATGACCTGATTATTCTGAGCGACGAGATTTACGCAGAGCTCACGTACGAAGGACGTCATTGCTCGCTGGGTGCTCTTCCCGATGCCAAGGAGCGAACACTTCTGGTTTCGGGATTTTCGAAAGCTTTCGCCATGACCGGCTGGTGGCTTGGTTATCTGTGCGGTCCTTCGGAGATGATTTCCGCCATGCTCAAAATCCACCAATATGCCATCATGTGCGCGCCTACAATTTCCCAGTATGCTGCTATTGTGGCACTGCGCGGCTGCGAGGCAGACGTTGCGGCCATGCGCGAGGAGTACCGGAGACGCCGGGACTTCATCGTGAAAGCCTTCAATGAAATTGGCTTAAGGACTCTACTTCCTGAGGGAGCCTTTTACGTCTTTGCAAATATTCGCGACACGGGGCTGAATAGCGAAGAATTTTGCACCCAGCTCCTACAGAGCCAAAAAGTAGCCATTGTTCCAGGCACGGCTTTTGGCCCCAGTGGTGAGGGGTTTGTACGAGCCAGTTATGCTGCCAGCCTTGAACGGCTGGAGAAGGCCGTGGAGGGAATTGCTCGCTTCCTAAAAAAGTAGCCACTGCGAGCGGCGACCGCCGTTTTGCGGAAACCAGTTGTTGCCCCCAGTCTGGGCAAGAATAATAGTTTTCATAGTATCAAAACCGATGGGGAAGCCTGTATGGGCTTCCCCATCTTGTTCTTGGGTGCTTGGTGGGAGGTCGTTATCCCGCCTGGACGTCGATCTGTGCGCGCTGGAGTCTGCCGCTATAATCAACGTAAATGGATTTCCACTCGGTAAAGATATCGAGCACAGTGTGCGATGCTTCGCGATGGCCATTGCCTGTTCCCTTCACACCGCCGAACGGCAGCTGAACCTCCGCACCGATCGTGGGACCGTTAATGTAAGTGATGCCGGCTTCGATATCGCGCATGGCTTTGAAAGCAGCGTTCACGTCGCGGGTGTAAATCGAAGAGCTGAGGCCGTAAGGTGTGTCGTTGAGAATTCGAATAGCATCGTCGAGGTCTTTAGCTTGCAATACCGCCAGAACAGGACCGAAGATTTCTTCCTGCGCAATGCGCATTCTCGGTTTTACGTTAACGAAGATGGTCGGCTCGAAGAACCATCCATGGGCATAAGGCCCGTGCGTGAGCTCTTTGCCGCCAAGAACGAGTACCGCTTTGTCCTCGTGAATTCCAATTTCCACGTAGTGTTTGACGTTCTCTCGCTGAGCTTTGCTGACTAGTGGACCCATTTGGGTTTTAGGATCTAGCCCATTCCCAATGCGTATCTTTTTGGCTCGCTCGATGAGTTTCTCGACAAACTTGTCGTGGATTTTCTTGTGGAGTATTAACCGTGATGTGGCTGTGCACCGCTGACCAGTGGTGCCGAAAGCACCCCACAGCACTCCTTCGAGGGCAAGCTCCATGTCTGCATCGTCCATGACAATTTGCGCATTCTTTCCGCCGAGTTCGAGCGAGACTCTCTTCAGCTGAGCTCCTGCCCGCTCATTGATCTTCCGTCCAATTTCGGTAGAACCGGTGAAGCTGATCACCGCGACGTCTGGGTGATCAACAATGGCGTTCCCCACCGAGCTGCCCGCTCCCGTCACCAGGTTTATCGCTTTAGGAGGAAGACCAGCTTCGAGCAAAATCTCGACAAGTTCCACGGCGGTGGCTGGCGTGTCAGTCGCCGGTTTGAAAACAACTGTATTCCCGCATACGAGGGCTGGGAAAATTTTCCATGTCGGAATCGCCATGGGAAAATTCCACGGCGTTATCATACCGCAGACGCCGATGGGCATGCGCACGCACATCCCAAATTTGTTAGGAAGTTCACATGGCACAGTATCGCCGAAAAGCCGGCGTCCCTCTCCCGCGGCGTAGAATCCAGTGTCGATGCCCTCTTGCACGTCACCGCGCGTTTCGTCGAGAATTTTGCCCATCTCGCGTGTCATCTGCTGGGCGATGCGCTCCTTGTGCTTTATCAACAGGTTAGCAGCATTGCGGATGATCTCGGCGCGTTTTGGGGCGGGCACTAGCCGCCAGCTCTGATATGCCTCCTTCGCGGCAGCTACGGCTTCCTGAACTTCTTCGGGGCCGCATGCCGGAAAAACACCAACCACATCCCGTGTGTCAGCGGGGTTAATGTTCTCGAAAGTTCCTTTGGAGCCATCTTTCACCCAGCAGCCATTAATGAAAGCTGCGAAACGTTTCTTCTTACTCGTTGTTGCCATCTCGCCAACTCCTTGCGTAGGATATCATGCGAAGTCGCGCGCACTCGTCGCACTTATGAGAACAGAACTGAGAGGCTTTCAAGTCTCAAGATTGAAGGATGGAATCTTATGCACTACCTTCCGACACCCGTTGAAATCTTGTCGGTGACGCGGGCGGCGCCCGGAACCATTTCGCTGTGCGACCAAGCATGGTGCCGACACAAGGCGGGACTCCTCGCTTATCTTATGGAAGAAGTTTCGCCAGTGTTGCGGCGCGGCTCGGGGGTTCATCCGGCCACAGGCCTGCCAATAGGTATGGCAATTCACGCGGCGATCGTCGCCTGCGATGGCGAGCAAACGGGTATCGGCGTTTGTCGAGCCGTTGAGGCCACGCTGGAAGCACCGCTAGCGCCTCGCGATGACGTCATCAGTCACGCCACTATCATTGAGATAGGACAGCGACACGTGACCTGCCGCGCGGAAGCTTACGCTGAGAGGGTTCCTTCGATGCAACTCATTGCGGCTGCCAGGGTGGTGTTAGTACGGGTTCAGCAAGGCAAAGCTGTACCACTGTTCGCTTGACGATAATGGTCGCTTAGAGTGCCCATGGGTGCATGGATATTAAGGCACAAATTCAGCGTGACCGCATTTCCGCGATGAAAGCGGGGCAAACCGAGCGCAAGGCGACGCTCGACTACATCCTCGGAGAAATCCAAAAAAAAGAAAAAGATCCCAACGCCAAAGGTGATATTGCCGTAAGTGTTATTGCCGCTTACATTAAGTCACTGCGCGAGTTTATTGAGCAGCACAAGAGCTCAAAGCCGGACGTCTGCGCGAAGTACGAAGCAGAAATTGCCATGCTTCAGGAATACCTTCCACGGCAACTCTCGGAAAGTGAGCTACGAGAAGAAATCGAGAAACTTCGCGCATCAGGCCTTAACAAAAAGGGCCTTATCATGAAAGCGTTGAAAGAAAATCACGGCGCCGCAGTCGACGGAAAGGTCGCTGCAGCATTGCTCGATGCGATGGGAATCCACTGAACCTCTATCCGCAAGCAACGCGAGCATGGTTACGTTAGAGCTGGCCTGTGAGAGATAGGCTTTGCTTCTGCGGAAATTTGTGTTTTTCATCCGCGTTGAGGGCAAAACTGCCTCGTCCGAGCTGCAGCACTAGGGGACACTCTGTCCAGGCGAGACAACGCATCCTGCCTGAAATGGAGTGAAGATGGACAAGCCTTTCGGATTGAAGTCTCAACGGCTACCTGTTCAGTGTTCCACCTTTGCGCTCAGCACTAGCCGCAACTAGGCATGGGGCGCTCTCGAGTAAGCGATAGCACAAACTGGTGCATGCGATAGGCTGTGTGGTACCAAAGATACCTTGAGCGTACGTAGCGTTCTCCAGCGGATGCTAAAGCGAGGGCAAGCCCACTTCGAGTACGTACAAGATGCAGCGCTTCCACGAATTCTCCGACGTTGGTGAAATATAAGCCGCCATTTGACTCGAGCACGTGGTACCGCGTCACTTCGCACTCGCCATTCACAATCACAGGCCGGCGGTTAAGCCAGGCCTCCATGAGCACAAGAGAAAAAGACTCAAAGAAGCTGGGTTGGATGAGAATTTCACATGCTGCCATTGCGTCGAAAACATGACGCCAGTTCTCAAGTTCTATTTCGAAGACGTGCGACCGAAGCTCGGCGGGAATTTCTACGCTGCCGCGACCGATCATCACAAGGCAGAGTGGATCGGTCGGATAGGCTTTTCGGTAAATACCGAAATAATTTATCAAAAGATCAGCCCCTTTGCCTGGCACTTTGCGCCCCACATAGAGGGCAAATGGCCGCCCCAAACCATATAGTTGGCGAAATCTACTCGCATCGCCAATGCAATCGCGACTTACTCCACCACCCAGCATGAGGTTGGGCTTGTCTTGAATCGCGTATAAAGCAGTTGCCAAATCCCGCTCGGGTGGGCTCAGGAAAAGGCATCCTCGCACCCGCTCAAACATCTTCTGCATGACTGCGAGATACGCAAACGGCTCGTTGTGTAAGCAGGGAATGAGAAAAGCATTTTGCGTCCCAGCTGCACGACTGCCGTAGTACGTGGTTCCATAAACTGTCTCTTATA
>JANZZJ010000186.1 GCA_026419455.1 Candidatus Sumerlaeaceae bacterium
CTGCTAACCCAAACCAAATCACGAAAAACGACGGAACGAATATTTCGGCTAGACAAAGAACAAGCCCAAAGACCAGCCAGATTACCCACGCGGGAAGTCCATGAGACGTCATTTTACCCACCTCCCCGATTGGTCGCAAAAATAGAGAAACTCCCCTTTCGCGTCATGCATCATTTTTTCGCTTAGACTTTGACGGCGGGCAAGTCAAATCGCTACGCAGGTGAGAATACGCACGCACACGCAGCCAAAAGAATGCTGCCAGCATAAGCAGCGCCAGAGACAGCCACTGAGAGGTGGACAGGCCAAAATAGACGCCTCGAGAAGCATCGCCACGGAGGAATTCCAGTCCAAAGCGCATGATGCTGTAGAGCAAGACATAGGACAAAGCTATTTGTCCGACGAACTTACGCCTAAGCCAGAGTAAAAACAGGAGCCCACAAATAACTACGTTGCCGAGTGCTTCGTAAAGTTGGACGGGATGCACTGGCAAAGAACACACGGCGTCGGGAGAAACGTAGCCGTGTGCCAAATGATCGAGATAGGCCAAAGAGCCAACGATTTCACCTTTTGCGTTAACAAGCCGCGGAAAGCACACGGACAAGTGCGACTGGGTGGGAGCTCCATAGCAACATCCTGCGAAAAAGCAGCCTACTCGCCCAAATGCGTGGCCTAGTGCGAGCGCCGGTGCCAACACGTCCATAGCAAGGAGAGGGGAAACGCCGTGCCGACGCGACACGACATAGAGAGCCCCCAACGCAACAAGAAAACCGCCCAGAAAAACTTGTCCGGCACGGCTGAAAAGTGTGCCGAGTGGATCGGCGAGGAACTCTCGCCACTCGACAATTACATACGTCACACGGCCGCCGACGAGTCCAGCGACGACGCACCAGAAGATAAGATCCAGAATGAACTCTTGAGGCAATGCGCAGCGACGAGCCAACCGGTCGGCAAGAATCCAGCCGCACAATATGCCCAGAGCGACGAGAACTCCGTACGAAGGAAGCTCAAACTGCCCTATTCGCAGCAAAACCGGATGCATGCCCTAAGCAGTCGCGCTCGGCGGGCAACAAGTGCAAGCACAATTCCCGGAATAGGTTATTTCGAGAAGGACTGCCACTCACCGATGCCGGCGCTGCTGCCTAACCAATTGGGACCAGCGAGAATGAAGCGGTCCAGCTGGACCTCACGAAGATTGTAGGTCATCAACCGAATCCATCCCACCTTTTGGCCGGAGTCCGAGATTGCATTGGCACCAGTCCAGTTCACAACAACTGTTTGGCTTGGGAGTCTCACGATTTTTATTTCGTGACTCGATCCATTCGCCCGAACAAAAATCCGGAAGGTATCGCCTGTGTTGATTCCACCGGGAACACTTGCCGAAGCAAGTGTTTCGCTCCAGTTGTTCGTGCGACGGAGATAAACCGAGCCAGGCCGCACGGTGGAATTTGATGAATAAAGCGTGAGCGAGTAGCCGCGAGAACCCTCACGCCAACGAAGATCGAAATTTGCTTCGTCGGCGGCAATCCTTGCCGCATTGGTAAATTGAATGTCGGTTTCGAGGGCAAAATCGGCGTATGCGTAACCGGCCGTTCGAACACTCCCAATTGCGTAAGAAGTAGAGCCATAGAGCCGCAACCGGCCTGCTCCGTTGAGCGCTACGTTTCCGCCATTCGCCGGTTCAGCCTTCCAGTCGGGAAGGGGCGCGGATTGGTCGAGGGTTGAACCACTAAAATCATCCTGCCACCAGATGGTGGACGAAGGAATGATAGCTCCGTTGCCATTCAGTCCGCGCGGGTAGGAAAAACCGCACGCATACTGGAACGCTTTCCAAGGATCGGTGTCGAAAGTACCACCCGTTGTTTTCTTTGCCTGAAGCGAGTAATCGTCCCATCCGACCCCAGCCGGATACACAAACCACGTGGCAGCTACGACATTGTGGTTGGGTTGACCTGGCCACTCGCCGCCTGAACCTGTGTTCCACGCGTAGAGGGCAGCAAGGGTTGTGTGCAGGAACCGCGCTCCGTTGGCCGCTTCCGTTGGGTTTGGCATGGCGTGATTCCATTCGCCGATATACACAGGGCGATTAGCGAGTCCCGCAGCATCAATTACCATCAGCTGTTCGCGTAGCGCGTCAAAAAAGTCTTCTCGCAACTCCTCTCCACCACCAGCATACGCGTGGAGACAAAAGCCGTCAATTTTCGACTTATCTGCAACCGCTTCGATCTGACGGAGGAGAAACTCGTTGGAGTCCATAAAGCGAATTCCAGAGGCCACACCGGGACTGGGTGGCTGCATTAGGACGAGTTGGTTAGCGGGATTGGTGTTGGGCGTCACTTCGTGGATCTTGTCGCGGCATGCCACATAGGTTGCAGCGTATTCAGCGGGCATGGGTGTCCACGTTTGTGTGTAACCCGATCCCGACCATCGGTAGTTCTCTTCTGTGAGATTAACTTCGTTGCCGATAACCCACACATGACACCAGTTCGCCAACAAAGTGGCGGCACTTTTGCAGTCGGCGGCGTAATTGGCTAGAGTGTACGGGTCAGAGGAATGAGGCACATTGCGTCCCCATCCTGGTTGAAGCCGGTAAATGAGAGAGTGGCCTTTGCCACTTACGACTTTCTGGGCGTGTCCGACCCTGTAACCAGGAACGGTCTTATTGCCGGGAGTCCAAACGAGGTCCCAGGGATTAGCGGTGGATTCGTCCGTCAGCGCAATATCGAGAACCCAAATGCCCTTGCCTCCGGTCATTGTCTCCACATCTGTTAGCTGACCCACACCAATTCCATCGGTATTTCCGTACCAATGGATGCCGTATAAATACGGAGAATCCGGCGTTTGGGCGCCCGCGGCAATGGCAGCAGCAAGGATTCCCCCGGTGAGCAGTTTTGCCGCATTACTAACCATGACACAGTCTCCCGAAGAATTTAAACAGTCACGATACAATGATGGGGCAAAATTTAAGGCAAGAAAAACAGGACATCGTCTTTGTGACAAATTGTCACAAGCGCAGGTGTCCGAAAAATAGTTTCTGCTAACCTATGACTTGGGCAGGGGACCTTCGGTTGGCAGGACGCCTTGCTTTAACAGACTTTTGATGGCATAGAAGTTGCTTGCTGCTTAGCCAGGTATGTTTAGAAAATTTCGCGAAACGGTGCGATTATGAGAAAAATACTTGCTGCCCCACTGGTTGTGGGGGCTTTTCTCATCGCTACAACAGCTTTGCCGTGGATTTCGGTGGGTGGGGACCAACCCTTGACGCGCGACACGTTTCGCAACGTCGCCAAGAAGGTTTCCCCAGCCGTTGTGAACGTCAAAATCCGCAGCAACATAGACTTTGGTTTTAGGGGACGCGGGAAAAGCGGCAGCCCCCTCATCCCTCCCGGCCTCGGTCTCGATGAGCAACTTCGTGAGGAACTGGAAAGACTCCACGAGCAACTCGCACCAGAACTCACGCCCAATGAGGAGCAGGAGTTCAAGTACGCTCGTTCGGCTTCGGGCGTTATCATCCGGACAGACGGCTACATCGTGACAAGTAATCACGTGGTGGAAAACGTTAATCCTGCGGATTTAGAAATTTCGCTGCCTGATGGGCGCACCTTTACAGAAGTGGAAGTCGTTGGCAACGACGAGCTGACCGACCTTGCGGTGCTTAAGGTCAACGGGAAAGATCTACCTGCTGCCAGTTGGGGTGATTCCGATAAGCTTGAAGTGGGCGATATCGTTGTGGCCATTGGCAATCCTCTCGATTTCAACAATAGCGTATCAGAAGGGATTGTGAGCGCTAAGCACCGTGTCATTCGAAAGGCCCCGCTGGAGGATCTCATTCAGACAACTGCGATGATTAATCCGGGGAATTCTGGAGGGGCCCTCGTGAACCTGGATGGTGAGGTCATTGGGATTAATATGGCCATCGCCACGAGCACCGGGCTGTGGTCAGGGCTTGGGTTTGCCATTCCCAGCAAGACGGCAAAAGATGTTACCGATCAAATCATTGAAAAGGGTCGTGTCGCCCGTGGCTACCTCGGCATCGAAATGGACCGGCTAACCAATGCACTTGCCCGACAGTTTGGCTACAGCGGCAAAGCAGGCATAGTAGTGCGTGAGGTGCACCCGGGCAGTGCAGCAGAAAAAGCGGGGCTGCAACGCTACGACATTGTTGCCAAAGTTAACGGCGTCGAGATAAAGGACATATACGACATGCACCGCCAAATAGGCGCTCGGGCACCAGGAGAAACCGTGGAGCTCGAAATCTGGCGTGATGAAGGCGGTGATAGCGGTGTGGTGAAAAAAGTCGTCAAAGTTGAACTTGGGGAAAGGCCCTCCCAAAGAGAGTTGGCGGCGAAACGGCGGGGACTCGTGACACCCCTTCCTGGAGCGAAGCCGGCGCCGGAAGACCAACTGCTGGGTATGCAGGTAGGCCCTAGCAGCGACGGTAAAGGCGTAGTGATCAAGAATGTGGAGCCGGGCAGTGCGGCAGCACTCGGAGGTTTGCAAAAAGGAGACAAGATTTTAGAAGTTAACAAGCAGCCTGTGAAGAGCGAAGAGGACGTGCGCAAGGCCATTAAATCGCGCCAGGGTGAAGGCCATCTGTTTTTTATTGAACGAGAGGGAAATTCGGCTATGGTGACAATCGAAACCAAGAATTAATCTCACAATCTTGGCGTGCGGTGGTGGAAGCCTCCCTCCTCCCCCCTGCCCCCGGCTCCACCACCGCCGCCAAGCACGAATCGCTAGGTGCCGTTTCCACTCCCTCGTCGAGCGACATCCGAGACCACAAATGTGAAAGGACTTGTCATGAGTAGCGAGCTAGCCTCTCTTCAGGAAACTATCAAAGAGAAGAGCGATTTTATTGACCGCATGAACTCTGAAATTGCTAAGGTCATTGTTGGCCAAAAGCCGATGGTGGATCGGCTGATGGTGGGTCTGCTTGCTGGCGGCCACGTACTTTTGGAAGGCGTGCCCGGTCTGGCAAAAACCCTCGCGGTCAAGACTCTCGCGCAGACAATCCAGGCAACTTTCCAGCGGATTCAATTTACCCCCGATCTGTTGCCCGCTGATCTCGTCGGCACGCTAATTTTCAATCAAAAAGAAGGAACGTTTACGCCGCGCAAAGGGCCTATTTTTGCGAACATTGTGCTTGCCGACGAGATCAACCGAGCACCCGCAAAGGTTCAGAGCGCCCTGCTTGAAGCGATGCAGGAACATCAGGTGACAATTGGAGAGACGTCTTACCGTCTCCCAGAACCCTTTATGGTGCTTGCCACTCAGAACCCCATCGAACAAGAAGGGACATACCCGCTGCCAGAAGCACAGGTTGACCGGTTTATGCTGAAGCTAAAAGTAGGCTATCCCTCGCGGCGTGAGGAACGGGTGATTCTCGACAAAATGACAGAGGTGCTGGGCACGACGGGAAAGGACGATGACCCTGTGGCCGAATTTGGTGTCCAAGCGGTAATTTCTCCAAACGAGATTCAGGAGGCCAGAAGTCTCGTTCGTCAGATTTACGTTGATGAAAAGATAAAAAATTATATATTGGACATTGTTTTTGCAACACGAAATCCTGAAGAGGCAAAACTCGAGATCGGACCATACATCAAGTATGGGGCGAGTCCGCGTGCAACCATATTCCTCGCGCTTGCGGCTAAAGCCTATGCCTTCCTGCGTCATCGTGCCTATGTGACGCCCGACGACGTGAAGACAATGGCACCCGACGTGCTGCGTCATCGCATCATTCTCACCTACGAGGCTGAAGCGGAGGACGTCCGTCCAGAAGACATTATCAAGGCAATTTTGGAAGAGGTGCCAGTGCCGTGAGCCCTCAGCGCCCCAACCGGCAACAAACGCAAACCACGCTGGGACACGCGGCCATTCCGTGGGAAATCTTGGCCCAGGTCCGACGGTTGGAAATTGTGACACGTCGGATGGTAAACGAAGTGGTTGCCGGACGCTACCACAGCGTGTTCAAAGGCCGGGGCATGGAGTTCGTGGAAGTGCGCGAGTACGCACCGGGGGACGATATCCGTGCCATTGACTGGAATGTTACAGCGCGCACGGGAAGCCCTCACGTAAAAACGTTTATCGAGGAACGGGAGCTGACCGTCCTTTTGATGGTCGACCTGAGCGGCTCCATGCAGTTTGGATCCGCAGACCGCCTCAAGAGCGAGATTGCTGCTGAGTTATGTGCACTACTGGCTTTTAGCGCGATCAAAAATAACGACCGCATCGGGTTGCTGGTTTTTACGGATCAGGTTGAGCTGCTAATACCACCCCGCAAGGGCGGTGATCACGGCCTGAGAATCATCCGCGAAATTCTTGCGTTTCAGGCACGCGGTAAAGGCTCGAATTTGGAAGCTGCAACGGCTAAAGCAATCAAGCTGCTAAAAAGAAAAAGTGTTATCTTCCTTATCAGCGATTTCTGGGTCCCTAATGTGCGAAGGTCACTTCAATTGCTGAATAGGAAGCACGACCTAATCGCGTTAATATTGCGCGATCCAAGAGAACGCGAAATTTTGCCCTGCGGCATTGCCCCTCTGCAGGACGCCGAAAAGGAGACCGTGATATGGGTGGACACGATGGATCGTGAGTTTCGCCGCCGTTACGAGGAAAGTGCTAGGCAAGCGGATGCCGCTGTGGAAGCTCTGCTGCGGTCCCTACAGGTGGACCATGCTGTCATCGAGTGTGGTAAGCCTTACGTCGATCGAATCGTGAAAGTTTTCGAGCAGAGAGCTTTGAGATATTAAGAAGTGAGTCGAGAGCCATGCGTAAGCTGAAAAGAAGCCGGAAGAGTGCCGAGGAAATAGCGGATGAGCGCAAAATTCCCAAGGGTGTGTATTGGACATTCTTGGCCGTGCTGCTCGTGGTGGGCGTATGGCAGTATGACCAGCGACAACAGAAGATCGCCCACGGACATATGCGTACTGCCGAAACCTTGGAGAGAAAAGCCGACTACCTCTCCGCCATCGCTGAATATCGGCGAGCGATGGAGAACCCACGGATTTCACGAAAAGAAAAGGCTGAATTAGCCTTGAAAATTGCTGGGCTCTACGACACCAAGCTCGACGACCCCGAACTGGCCCTCGCTTTCTATAATCGCGCACGCCGGTTCCATCCCCGAACTACGGACAAGCCCGAAGTGAAGGCGAAGATGGCAGAGCTGCGCGAGAAGCTCGCCTCGCGGAGTCTCGGCGAACTCTATGCAGAGTTGGCAGAACCATCCACAGAAGAGACAAGTGCTGTTAGGCTCCTGGCTCCGCCACCAGAAGATCTCGAGGGTGAGCTCGTGGCCAAGGTCGGGGGTGCAGAGGTACGAGCCGGCGCTGTTGCCCGCTTTCTTGAGAAAAGGGGAATTCTAGCCGAACCCGTGCACACCCTTACAACCGAGAAACTCTCGCCGCTTTTGGAAGAGTTTCTCGATCGCGAGCTGGCCTACCGCGCTGCAATCGCTTCGGGCATACATATGCGGGAAGGCGTGCTTGAGCAAATTTATGACTATCAGCGCACGCTTCTGAGTCAGCAGTTTCTGAAAGAGGAAAAGGATAAGGCACAAATGGTTTCAGAAGAAGAAATCAAAGCATTTTACGAGAAGTACAAGAGACGCTTTTACGTACCTGTGCGCACATCTGTGGGAGCCATTGCCGCTACCACGGAAACGGCTATCCTTGAGGCTCAAAGGCTTTATGAAAATGGCGCAAAGTGGCAGGATTTAGCAACCACCTACACGGATCTCGCTGAACTGATGCCGTATCAGGGCATGCTTACGATTCTAGCAGAGGATGATATTCATCTGCCTATTATCGGCGAAGCTAAAGAGTTAGCACAGGAATTAAAGAACCTCGACGAAGGCAAAACGCTAGGCCCCAAAAAAATCAACGACCATTACTGGTTATTCGTCGTCCTGAAACGATTCCCAGGGGAGCAGAAAAGTTTAGACGAAGTCAGGAGCAACATCGAAATGACATTGCGCTCAGAAAAAGTGGCAAGGGATGATAAGCAGTTAAAAGAGCAACTTCGTAAACAGTATAACGTTAGTGTTACCCAAGATGCTCCAAGCCGTCTCCTTGAATATCTCAGAAAGAAACAAAACGTGACCACGGCAACTGTCGCCGGCACTGGCGCTTCGCCACTGCAAGACTAACGTCTCGCATGCTAAAAATAACAATGCCTAGGTGCCAACAAATGTTCGTCGGAAGAACTGTGGCGTCGGTTTGCCTTTTTTTACTCCTGTGTTTTCAAGCGCAGGCGCTACAGATTCATAGCGAAATCGAACCACGCGAGCCCTTGGTGGGAAAGCCTTGCCGACTCGTCCTCGTCGTTGAGGGAAACAGAGCATCAGAGGTAAAGGTTAGCGACTCGTTTTTGCGAGATGCCGCAACTACTTGGACGCAACTAACGCGTAACCCAAGCACCCAAACTAGTCGCAGCCCTCATAGCATTCGCATTAGTTACGAGCTTATCCCCCTGCGAGCGGGCGTGCAACCCTTGCCACCAGTACCACTTCAAATGCCCGACGGAAAACTGGAACTCCTAACTTTGAAGCCAGTGATAGTCCGCTCGCATATTTCCCCGGACGAGATCACAACGTCCCCTTTCGGGGTCAAGCTTGCAGGGTTAGAGGAAAGGATCATTCCACCTGCTTGGGCAAGAGTTATCCCTCGTGTACTTGCGCTGATTACGCTGTTTTTGGTTCTGGGGGCAGCAATTGCTATTTGGATGCTGGCGCGGCGGCGGTCATCGGCATCGTCGGTTCCTCTGCCTCCGGATCTACGAGCGTTATCAGAACTGGACAAACTTGCATCGGAAGGGCTAATCGCGAAGAGACAGTTCAAGGAGTTTTATTCGCGCTTGTCGAATACCATCCGCTCCTTTATTGGAACAGTTTGGGGGTTCGATGGCCTCGAATGCACAACAGCTGAGCTGTTGACTGAACTACAAAATAGGCCTGTTCCACTGTCACTACAGCGCGAAATCTCGGAAACACTGGAAGAAGCCGACCTCGTCAAGTTTGCGAAATACCAGCCTGAACCGTCATCATGCGAGAAGGCCATCGCCCGCGCTCGCAGCATTGTAATGGGAATTTCTGCCCTTCGCTCCGCCGAGCAACAGCGCACCGAGCCGGGAGGAGGGCATCGATGATTCAAAACGTCATTAGTTTTCTCCAACAGACAACCCGAGGCGATAGCAGTGGCGATCATTTTCGTTTCGCTGCATCGTGGGCGCTGCTGCTAGTTCTCGCGGTGATACTGTTAGTTTTTCTAGCCCACTGGATCTACCGACACAAAGCATCAGCTTTATCGCATAGCAATACAGAGCTCGTAATTCGGGCTCGGCCGGTAGCTGCAAAGAATTGGTTTTTGCTTTGGCGCGCCCTAAGGGGGGTGGCCTTACTTCTGCTAGTGATTGCACTTGCCCGTCCCCAGTACGGTCGCGTGGAGCGGCGCAGTTTTACGGAGGGCATAGATATCATGCTGGTGCTCGACGTTTCTGGCTCGATGCGAAGCCAAGACTTCACCCCCAACCGGCTGGAAGCCGCGAAAGAAGTTATTAAGGATTTTGTGGCAGGACGACGTGGCGATCGCATCGGACTGGTCATTTTCGGAGCATCGGCAGCAACGCTCGTGCCACTGACTCTTGATTATGTGGTCGTGCAACAATTCGTTGACCGAGTAACATTCGGCCTCGTCGACGAGCGTGCCACAGCAATAGGTCTTGGGATTGCAACGGCGCTGAAAAAGCTCGAAGCGAGCAAAGCGAAAAGCAAAGTTATCGTTCTCCTGACAGACGGTGAGAATAATGCGGGGAATATTGATCCGCTTGCCGCTGCAAATGCCGCAAAAGCGCTTAAAGTTAGGATTTACACGATTGGTGTGGGAACCGATGTGCGCCAAAGCGCCGCTGCTTTCTTTGGTGGCATGCTTGGCCCGGAAGCAGGACTCGACGAAGAGACACTCAAAGCTATCGCAGATAGGACTGGTGGCCTTTATTTTCATGCGACTAACAACGAAAAACTTCGAGCCATCTACCATCAAATCGACAAACTGGAGAAAACGCGCATCCAGAGTACTCAGTTTGACCGATTTGACGAACTTGCCCCTTACTTGATAGCCGCTGCGCTAGTTCTACTTGGGTTTGAACTGCTTCTGACAACAGTGAGGGTGGTGAAGATCCCATGAGGTTTGCGAATCCCAATTTCCTCCTGCTGGTCTTTGCCGTGCCTCTCTACATATTTCTCTTATATTGGAGAGAGCGCTACCGCGAGATACTCCGGAAAAAATATGCAACTGCCAGGGTTCAGCCGAAATTGATTAACACTCCCAACCGGTGGCGGCGGCGGCTAGCTTCAGCATTATACTTGCTGGGGATCTTATTGGCAGTAATCGCGGGGGCTCGTCCACAATGGGGTTACGAAGATCGGCGCCTTCAATCGGCTGGAACCGACCTCATTATCGCCGTAGATACGTCCAAGAGCATGCTTGCAGAAGACTACAAACCGAACCGACTGGCACGCGCGAAAGAGTTGTTACAGAATATTATTTGGAGCCTAAAAGGCGACCGCGTTGGAATTATCGCTTTTGCAGGTGATGCGGCAGTGGTGTGTCCGCTAACTGCCGATTACGCCATGGCACGGACCACATTAGAGGGGCTTGACGTCAATACCGTTTCCCAGCCTGGGACCGACATTGGGCGCGCCATTGATGTCGCGCTCGGCGCCTTTGAATTAGCCGCACAAGGCGATAAAGTTCTCGTGCTGCTCACGGACGGGGAAGATCACGGCGGACGAGCCCGAGAGATGGCAGAGCAAGCGGCAGGGCTAGGGGTACGCATTTATTGCATTGGCATCGGTACGACCCAGGGAATGCCCATTCCGGAAGACGGGAGCTACAAGACTGACAGGTCTGGACGGTTGGTTTCCACAAAGCTCGACTTTGCAACCCTGACGCAAATTGCTGAGATCACCAAAGGAACGGTGGTTAAAGCTAACCCTAGCGGCGTTTCTGAAATTCAGCCAATTATTGGTGAGATAGAACGTATGCAGCGCAGCCAGCAACAAGAAACCGTGGTCCGAGTGTACACAGAGAGATTTCCGTGGTTTCTCGCCGTGGCACTTTGTTTGCTTGGTTTGGAGATGTTCGTGTTCGAGTCGCGACGTAGGCACGAGGTCCGGGCCTCATGATACAGAGAGCTCTGCGCAAAATCGCGTCGGTGATACTGGTCGTTGCGCTAGCAACAGCGCCAGCTGCAGTCCTAAGCTATCCTGGTCAATCCTATGTCGAAGAGCTGCGGGCACAGAGGGCCTATCAGAAAGGTAATTACGCCGAGGCAGCCCAACACTTTTCTAAAGCGGCGGAGCTTCAGCCGAAATCAGCACGACTGAAATACAATCAAGCTATGGCGCTTCTCCGAGCCGGAGAACGGGAAAAGGCCAAAGAACTTTTCAAAGGTATATTCGAACCGGACGAACCAGAAATCACCCGCAATGCATTCACCAACCTACTTAGATTGGAGCAAGAAGATACCCGCCGGCTTGTGGACCCCTTACTTCCCTATTTCCCTGCACCTGAGAAGGTATCGATGGAAGAGGCTCAAAAACTCCGTGAGACAACGGAAAATGCTCTCAAACAATATGAGGGGCTACTTGAGCGGTACCGACAGAGTTTTGCCACGGTGTCGGGGGGGGACGAGCTCGGCAGAAACTACGAACTCGCGCTCATGGAGCGGGATGCCTTGGAAGATTTTCTTAAGCGCCTACCCACTCCGCCTCCGCCGCCTCAACCGCAACAGAACAAAGATAACCAGAAACAGAACGAGAATCAACAAGAGGACAATAATAGTAAGCAGCAGCAGCAGCAGCAGCAGCAGCAGCAGCAGCAAGAAAAGGGCCAGGAGAAGCAGAATTCACCGGAGCAAAAACCGGATCAGGGAAACCAAGACTCAAACAACACTCAGCCTACGCCCACACCCGCTCCTCGCGAAAAAGGTGAGAAGGAGGAAAAAGATCAACAGGAACAACGCTCGAAAAAGGGAGAGCAGCAGGCGCCACCTAGCCAGTCGGAGGAGAAAGGGAAAGAAGCTCCATCCGTGGCTGAGTTGCAAAAGATGTCTGCGGAAGAAGCCAAACGTTTGCTCAACTCACTGCCAGAGGACGACAAACGTGCCTTACTCCGGCTTATTAACAGGGCGCAAAAAAGAGAAGAACAACCTTCGGAGTATGACTGGTGATGAGGCGTTGTCTGAATTTTTGCATCTACCTAATGGCAATGGGGTGGGTGACCACGGCGGCCCTTATATTCGCTCAACCGGATTGTCGAGTAACAGCGACCATTTCTCCGCAAAATCCGTTAGTCGGCGAACCCATCGTTTACGTCCTCCGAGTGGAATGCACTCGCGCCGAAGAGCAACCGCAAGTGCAGCCGCCAGACGTCCTGCCGGATTCCGGACTCACGGAAATGAAGCCCGTGGGAACGAAACGAGAAATAAACATCGTTAATGGCCGACAGTCTCAAGCCTACGAATTCAGATATACTTTTCAGGCGATTAAGGCCGGTGAGTATCAACTTCCAGCCGCCACGGTGGCAGTGGACGGTACAATCTTCGAGAGCAATGCGGTCACGCTACGGGTTTCGAGTAGTCCCCAAGTGCCCCAGGAAGGGGTTCCTGCCGAGCTTCGGGGACATGTGGTTCCGCCGAGAATTCCCAGCGCACCCCATCTGGAACAGGCTCTGACGGGTAAGGTTTTCATACTTGCACTTGCAGAAACCACTCAGCCGTTGAGCGGTCAGCAGTTCTTATTAAGTTATCATCTTTTTATTGACCAGCAAGGGTTGGAAAAAGCTGGGTTGGATTCACGACGTTTCAGTGGGAGTGAGCCTGAGCTTCCACCACTAAAAGATTTTCTTAAAGAGGAAATCTACGCCCCACCCCAGCAGCTCCGGTTCGAACAGCAGACAATCGGAGGCCGACGGTATGCTGTGGCGCCGTTATATCAGGTAGCCATCACCCCGACACGCAGCGGAAATATCACTATTGAATCCGCGCAACTGAGTCTGGTTTTCCCTATCCGTTCGCGAACTAGGCGCATGCCGACAGGTGATCCTTTTGTTGATCTTTTTGATTTTGATCCGTTCAACACGCAGGGGCTGCAAATCGTGGTTCGATCCGCTCCTTTGGAACTGGCGGTGTCCCCCTTGCCGGAATCCGGCAAACCGACGGTGTTTTGTGGAGCTGTGGGGCAGTTTGTGCTGGAAGCGTCGGTGGACAAAACCCACCTCTTAGCCAATGAGGATGTTGGCCGGCTGCGGTTAGTGCTGCGCGGAGAAGGAAACGCCGGCACGGCAGCTGCGCCGCCGTTTCCCCAGGTTGAAGGACTTTCGCTCCTCGAGGAGCCCAAGGCTAATTTTGAGCGAAAGATAGAAAATAATAAACTTATTACAATAAAGACATTTGACTACCTTTTCCGAGCAACAAAGCAGGGTAACTTGAAAATCCCCCCTATCGAGATCGCTGTTTTTAATCCGGTTAAGCGCAATTATGAAACTCTTAGGACGCAGGAGATTCCTCTTGTCGTCGCGCCGGGCACCGCCAGTCCAGTTCTAACGGCGCAGCTTACGACCCAGCCTGCGGTGACACCTGTTGCATCGCCACCAGAAATCCGCACCGACTTGCGCTACATTCATGAAGGTCGGCTGCGGGGCACAACCCAAGCTGAAATGCGCAAAGCGCGTATCATCCAGCTGGGAATCGTGGGTACCTCAGCAGGAATTTTCCTGCTCTCGCTTATGGTAAGTGGGCTTCGCAAGGCACGTTCTCGCGACGATGCCCTCCAGAGATCCGCAAAAGTCTACCACACCATCAACACGCTGTTACATAGCCTTGCAAAAAGGACTAGTACCCATGCCACCGATGAATGCCAAAAGCTTGGCCATGCGTTGCGCGAATACTTTGCCGCCATCTTCGAGACCGATGCCAACGCACTGACAAACGAGGAAATCTATGATAAGTTGTCGGCAGCAGGAATAGATGATGAAGTGCTTCGGCGATTGCAACGGATTCTCGAGCTTGTCGAGAGTGTCCGCTACGCACCTTCGTCCACAGACATCCAAAATATTCAAAATGCTGCTCCCGAAATTCGTCAAATATTGGAGGAGATCCAGCGGTGCGTTCGCAAGTAACCTTCCTCATCGTGCTGCTTGGCGTCATATTAAACAGCACTGTTCTCTCGTGGGCACTAGAGCCGCAAGATGCGGAAGTTATTTTCAGAACTGCCAATGAGGCATACCGAGCCAATGATTTTGAACGCGCGGTCACTCTTTACCACGAGCTCGAAACTAGCGGAGTAATCTCGGCGGATCTGTTCTACAATTTGGGAACAGCGTACGCCCAGCTTGGCAAGACCGGCGATGCCGTGGCCTATTTGGAGAGGGCGCGACGATTAGCACCGTACGATAAGGATATCGTTGCAAATTTGGAGATGGTATCCCCTCCCGGTAATACGACGCGCCCGTTCGTATTGCTTGTGCCGTTCCTTGCTTTGCGCGACAGCATGAGTTGTGAGGCCTGGATTTGGGTCTGCACTGCGATTTTTGCTTTTACGATGTTGGTCTGGAGCACCCTGCTGCTGATGGGAAAACCTAGCACTCTGAGCAGGGGGCTTTCGTGGGCAGCCGTGCTCCTATCGGCGGTTTGTGCCATCCTTGCTGCGTGGTCGTACCATGATACATACCTTACACGTCAGGTGGTTACCCGCACAGAGGCGCCAGTTTATAGCGGACCGTCGCAGTCATTCAGCAGGCTTCTGACCGCTAAAGAGGGGCAGAAATTCCCAACTCTCCCGTATGACAATCCCCACTGGAAACGGGTAGAGCTGCCGACCGGACAAACCGGTTTTATTCAAGCTGAGCACGTCCACGATCTCTAGAACGATGTTGCTGTGTGACACAACGATGACAAAGTCGGGAGCACCCCTAAGAAGATTCATTCTCGATTGAATGAGGAAAAGGGACACATCGGCATTTTTCATAGAGAACGATTTAAAAGTTTAGTGGGGAGATGTGAGCCCATGAGTACAAATCGGGGCATTCTTATCGTCGAAGATGAACCAGCCATAGCCAATCTTGTGGCATTCCATCTCAAAGAGAAGGGCTGGGAGCCAGCTATTGTGGCGGAAGGTCGTCGCGCTCTGCAATTGCTCGAGAAAACGCTTCCTGCTGCTGTGGTGCTCGATCTCATGCTCCCCGATATCGATGGCATTGAGGTCCTTCGGCGTATACGTCAAAATCCGCACACAAAACTGCTTCCCGTTCTCATCCTTACGGCACGGGGTGAAGAAGCCGACCGAGTTCTGGGGCTCGAGCTCGGGGCGGATGACTATCTTGCAAAACCTTTCTCGCCGCGCGAACTGCTACTACGCCTACAAAAATTGGTGGAGGGCCGTGGTGCCGACGCCAAGCCCCCCATCTTGCGCTTTGGCGTTATAGAAGTTGATGAAGGTAGATTTCGGGTTACAGTCGAAGAAACTCCCATCGAGATTTCTGCCACAGAGATGCGCCTTCTGACAGAACTGCTCCACAACCGCGGAAAAGTCTTAAGTCGCCAGCAGCTTCTTCAGAAAGCGTGGGGGTTTATGCCCAACGTGACACAC
>JANZZJ010000192.1 GCA_026419455.1 Candidatus Sumerlaeaceae bacterium
CGTCAGATGTGTATAAGAGACAGCTATGGTGGTTATGCCTACCCCAACATCTTTGGCAACGTGGCAGCGCTATCGACGGCATTCTGGATCCCTGATGCTAAAGGACAGAAACTCATCGATGTCTTGCGGACCCGCGGCAAGGGAGAGTTCCGCCTCTACGTAGATTCCGGCACAGTGGGAATTCAAAACGATGGTGTTGAGGAAACTCGTGCATTTGCCGAACTCGCGCGCGAAAAGGGCTGGCGCCCAGGGGTGGACTTTGAGCACTTTGAAGACGTTGGAGCCGCCCACAACGAGAAGGCCTGGCGCGCGCGTGCCTGGCGACCAATGCAATTCATTCTCCAACCGGCGATGACAAGCCAGTCCCATCGGCGTGCTCGCCCGTCTTCCCGGGAAAAATGATTATCGCTAATGTAATTGAATACATTCCCGAAACCATAGCTTGACCATGTGTTGTATGCAGTGGAAAGGATCCATCCGTCCGCATACAATCTATCTTTAATGAAGGGTGAAACATTCCCATGATGAGAGAAAACGTACAAGGACTGCCCATAGACAAACCGCTTGTGCTGGGGGGACGTGAGTTCAAGTCGCGTCTGTTCGTCGGCACCGGAAAGTATGCGACTTTTGAATTGATGGTGGAAGCGCTCGAAGCCTCGGGTTGCGAGGTCGTTACCGTTGCTCTTCGGCGGGTCGACCTTGATGCTCACAAGCGCGGTGAAAAGAACCTTCTCGATTACTTGGACCGCAGTAAATATACGATTCTGCCCAACACAGCTGGCTGTTTCACGAAAGAAGAAGCCATCAAAGTTTGTTTTCTCGCGCGGGAATTGGGGTTGGGGGACATGGTGAAGCTGGAAGTGCTCAGCGAGCAAAAGACTCTACTCCCTGATCCCATTGAGACACTCGAAGCCACAAAAATCCTCGTCAAAGACGGATTCAAGGTCCTTGCTTACACCAATGACGATCCTGTTGTGGCGCGTAAGCTTGAAGAAGCGGGCGCTACTGCAGTTATGCCTCTTGGCTCTCCCATTGGCAGTGGCCTTGGAATTCTCAATCCGACAAACATCTCCATTATTCTCGAAAATGCCAATGTTCCCATCATCGTTGATGCCGGTGTCGGTACAGCATCGGACGTCGCAATCGCGATGGAACTGGGTGTCGACGGCGTGCTTCTCAACACCGGTATCGCCTGTGCCAAGGACCCAGTGAAAATGGCGCGGGCCATGAAATTAGCTTGCGAAGCAGGCCGACTCGCTTACTTAGCCGGCCGCATTCCCAAAAAGCGCTATGCTTCTGCAAGTAGCCCTGTAAAGGACTTCTGATTTTCACGAAGCATTCTCCACAAAAGTTAGAGCCCCCGGAGAAGATCTCCGGGGGCTTTTCCGTGCGAACTTTCTCAGCAGCTGGAGGAGCTATCAGAGTTTAATGGTCGGGTCACCGGGTTTCCACCCACAAGGACAGAGTTCTCCACTCTGCAGCGCATCGAGCACGCGCAGAACCTCTTTAGGCTCACGGCCGACGTTCAAGTCGGTGACGTAAACGAAGCGCACAATCCCATCCGGATCCACGATGAACGTGGCGCGCTGGCTTACCCCCTTCTCCTCGTCGAGAATTCCCAGGGCCCGCGAGAATGATTTCGTGTAGTCTGAGAACAAAGGATGCTTGAGCCCTTTGAGTTCATCTTTGGCACGCACCCAGCCAAGGTGGCTGTAAACACTATCGCACGATCCGCCGAGCACCACGCAATTGCGATCCTCGAAGTCAGGAACAGCGTCACTGAATGCCTTGATTTCCGTCGGACACACGAACGTAAAATCCAACGGATAAAAATAAATCACCAGCCATTTGCCCCTATAATCATCGAGCGAAACGGTCTGGTTAATGTCCTCACCCACAAGGGCCTGGAGCTTAAAGTTCGGGCACTTTTGACCTACTCCGATCATCTTTTCCATCCTTTCCTTCTTAGAATCGGGGTTCTTCCCCTAGTTTGCAAACAAAGTACGGAAAAAAGGGTTTGGCAAGCCTGCGTACGACGGTCGCCGTCAGCAAGCGACCGGCCCACATGCTCCGCAGGCGAGCGCGAAGCCAAAGGCTACCGTACCCGCCTTGAGAATTTCATCGAGTTGCTCATCGCTGAGCCCGAGGCTCTTGGCTTTGGCGACGTGACCTTCGACACATTTCTTACAGTTGTTCACTGTGGAAACAGTCACACAGATTGCTTCCACGATTTTCTCGTCAAAGGGAGGTTTGACAAACATTGTGGCATTGAACGAGGCTTTGAACTCTGCAAATGCCGGCGCAAATTCCTCTGGCACCAAACTCCGGAACTTATAGTAACCATTATAAATACTACATGCGATAGCAGCTGCGACCGCTTCCGCTGCTTCAATATCAGTGGCTCCAGCTGCTTTGGCGGCGTCCTGGAAAAATTTCGTCGCATCTGGGGAGCCAGACACGGCAGCAACGCCTAGTGCCACGAGCAGCTTTTCCTTTCGCCCGACTTTTCCTTCTTGGAGGTGTCGGTTGAGATTCATGTAAAGATCATTAATCCCGTTTTCAGACACAGCAAAAGTCTGCAAGCCTCGTGGAACCCACGAGACCTGAAAAATCTCCTGTAACCTTGCCAGCGCTCGCTGGCTGCGTTCGCTAAGTATTGCGTCGCAGAGTTGACTGTTTTCACTCATATGAATTCATCTCCTTGAACGGTGATGTTTAGTGTCGTGACCCGAGACCGTTGCAATATAGTACTAATTTAGGTCTTTATTCAGTGCTGAGCTAAACGTCTTAATTTTTTCATTAATCTCCACCTATTGACGAGCGCGGGTTCGGTGCGACCGTAACTCGTCCATAAATTTTGCAAGTTGTCGAGTCTGTTCGCGACGATGATATTTTGCTATAATGTTGAGCTTTGGGCGATAGTCGAACGTCCCAAGAAACAACTCGTAGAGACGCGCTACTAGTCCCGTAATATCCTCCGGGTCAATGACACATCCGGCGCCTGTCTCTCGAATGACTTTTGCCAGAGCGTTTTCGGGCGTGATCGCCAGAATTGGCTTGCCGCATGCCATATATTCAAAAACCTTTTGCGTCAGCATCATTTCCCCGTGCGTCGAAGGCCCCTCAATTGCTACAAGCGCGTGCGCGCTCTTTTGAACTGCGAGCGCAGTGCGATAACTCATGAGCCCAAGATTTTTCACGTTGTCCTGGAGTCCATAGCGCTCGATCATTGCTTCGTGCTCAGGCTGCCATTTTGTGAGAAACCACGCCTGTAGCTCTCCCCGTAGCTCCGGGTGTTCATCGAACAAAATTCGCATGGCTGCAAACAAGGGCTCAGGTGAGCGCTGGCCAAACAGAGTTCCTGTATACACGAGGGTAAACCTGTCAAACTCCTGCGCAGGAAGCCCGTTGAAATCGTCCAAATCAAAACCGTTCGGAATCACTTGCACCTTCTCCCCCACACCGCAAAGTTGGCGAAGATGCTCGGCGATAGGCTCGCTAACTGCTAGCAGAAGATCGGCCTCTTTTGCCACCGTCTCCTCTAGTCGCTCGTTTAAACGCCGATGCAGTAGCGTTGGGTAGTTTGCAAAATACGGATTCGTGGACCAACCGTCTCGAAAATCGGCTATCCAGAAAATCCTATAACGGCGTCTTAGATAGAGTCCAATGAGATGAGTTGAGTTGGGATACGAAGTCGTGAGGACGAAACGGATTGGCTGATAATCAAGCAGATGACATGCTTCCGGTATTGCAAAGGGCAACCAGCCAACTCTATCGTCGGGGAGGTAAAACCAGGGACGTAACCTCCGCCCCAATTGTTTGGAGAAGAGCGCAAGGGGCTTTGTACGTTTGTTCTTGCGGGCTGGGGAAGCGACGGTTGTGGGGTACGTCAACAAATCGTCCTCGCGGATCGGCTCGTTCAGTTTTTGCCAAAGCCACTCCTTTGCACCTCGATAAGAACGCGGAATGGCACTGAGCATGCCGCGAAGATGATTAATATCGCAGGCGGGGGTCCGATAGATTGGGTAGCCCTGCTGCTCCACCTCGCGCAGTGTTTCGCGATCCCACGGGTGCATGGGGTCAGGCGTGGCGGCAAGTACAATTGGATCGTAGCCGAACTCGGGCAAAAATTTGGCGAACTTCACCATCCTCCTCGTGCCCGCGAGCGCCGGCGGAAAGTCGTAGCTGATAATCAGTACCTTGTCGCAGCCCATTGTTTGCTGAGTAGCTTCAGCATTTGTCTCGGAGTCAACGATTCAAAGCCTTCTGTCGTGACAAGGCTCTTAAAAGAAATCTAGAAGGTTCGTCGGCCGATCGCAGAAAACCTGTCGCAGTTTTTGAGCCGCAGCTGCCATGCTAGGCGGCAGAACTCCTGTTGAAATGAGCTCAGCAGGATCAAGAAAGCCTAAGAAAATGGCTGAGAACTGCTGAATTGTGAGCACAAGAGCAGGATCGGCGTCCGTGCGCTCCACTGTTCCCATGCCTCCCGTTACCCGAAGTCGCCACGAACCGTTATTCCACATGGCTAACGGATCTCGAATGCCGAACTCGACCTCTACGTGGACTTCCTCGGGGTAGCCTCTTTCCCGACACGCCTTCTCCACGTCTACAACGCGTCCTTGGAAATAAGGATCCACACGCGTTTCGACGAATGGCTCTCGGAAGTAGCGCCACAACCATGGCCACTCGGCGTGACCAATTGTTATCTTGGCCACATTTGTCGGCAGAGTTGCTAAAAAAGCGAATAACTCTTCATAGGCAGCACTGTCGGCGCAGACCACATCACGAACCACTGTTTCGTACGGGCCAGGAGAAATGGGAATGTCTTCGCAGCTAAAATAGCCGCGTACGTCTCCAGTGTCGTTGAAAATAACGTAGGCTTGATAGCGTCCTTCACGCACCTTCCTGCGTTGTTGTTCCCACTCGCGTTCGCCCCGACGAACAAGGCAATTATAGAGTGAAAAGCCGATCTCGTATCCGCGCTGAGCAAGTTGCCAAGAATCTTCACTAACGGCAGCCTTCACTCTAGGAGGCTCTTTCCTGCGGGGAAGATCCGTTGGGCGGATGTTTGTATACACGACGCGTCGGCCAGCCAACTCCCACCCAAATTTACCGTAATAGCGGAACGAAAATGGATACAGAAAGGAAACCGCAAAACCCAGCTCGCGCATCCGCGGCACACTGGCGCTCATGAGTCGGCCAGCGAAACCGTACCCCTGTTGATCTGCCCACGTGGCAACGCCGCCGATACCGCCCATTGCCAGTGTCTTGCCCCCAACAACAACTTCGTAAGGGATGATCTGAATCGCACTCAGAACACGTTCGCTGTCGGCCAGC
>JANZZJ010000256.1 GCA_026419455.1 Candidatus Sumerlaeaceae bacterium
GTGTATAAGAGACAGCGTTCAATCCGCGCCAAACTGCCTCCGAAGTTTACGCCATGCGCATTACTAACCCACACCGCGATCAGCCGCGCATTACCATATTTGACCGTTTCGATGCTCCGGCCGAAAGAGGCTATTCCGGCATCGCCTGCGATGCAGCTGATAACGTTTATGTCTCCGTTGATGCAGGCGACCAACGACCGTCGTTCATCCGCAAGTACCTCCCCAGCCTCGAGCTGGATACCACTTTCGGCGACAAAGGCGTCCTTGCGAGCAAAGACGTACGCGTAGTGGGGCTTACGACCCACAAGGACCGGATACTCGTCTCCATATCATGGGGACGGTTCCTCGTCCTAAACCCGAAAGGCGAGTTCCTAGGAATGACCCCGAAACCTGAGATTACCACTTACATCCGCGACATCGCTTACGTACCGTCTACACAACGCGTCTACGGGGCTGACCGCGACGGTCTCTATGCATTCGTTGGTGGCACGCTAGAAAATCTAGCCCGCTACAAACTCGTAGAAGTTGTGGAACCGCATTTTATCTTAAAATCTGGCTATGCCATTTATTATCATAAAGCAACAAATGAACTTTTTTACACTGACCGCAGCGCCGGTGGCATAACTATTTTCCCGCTTGATGGCTCCGCACAAGGGCGCATTGCCATGACGCCCGACGGGCGTGGAGCCCTAGAACCAGCCGACGCTGTGGGAAGTCCCGACGGACGATATCTCTACGTGAGTGATCTTGGCGGTGGCCAAATTGTGCGCTATCGTTTCCGAGGAACTCCCGCAGTCAGCAAACCCGCCGAATCTGACCAGACACAAGCCGGCCAGCTATGGCTCAATGACTTCGACGAGGCATTAAAGCGCGCACGACAGGGAAACAGGCTCGTAGTGGTTTTCTTTCATTCGCCTCTTGCGCCCCGTTCAGCAGACGTGGCTGAGAAGGTACTGACCTCGTGGTATCTGAAGAAGTTTCCCGAAGTCATTTGGGTCAAGATCGACACATCGCACTCACCGGTCTCCCTTGCACGGTTTGGTCTCTACAAGGTGCCCACCGTCATCGTTTTTGACGCGGCGGGAAAAGAACGGGATCGCACCGTCGGCAAGATCACCCAAGAGCAAATCACTCAGTTGATACAAAAACATAAACACTAGTTAATAATTATCCGATCTGCTCTGCTGTGCAAGTTTTCCGTTGCACCCCACAGCGAACCTCCAGAAGCTCACTCTCAGCGCCAACACGCAAGGAGCTCCGATGGGGTTAACTTACAACTCTCTCCGCTCGCAGCTTGCTGCAGAACTTAGACACTGCCGTTCGCACAGCAGACACGCTTATGTGGCGCACGAGCCTCCGGGATTCCAACGCCGCGAATTGCTTCTCCAGGCAGCATGGCATCATGGTCTCATCGACGTGAGCAAGTTGGAAACCTGCTCGCGAAGGAAAGTTGAGATTGCAAATCCTGGTCGTTGGAATAGACAAGCAGGCCCGGATTTCACCGACGCTTGCGTCATCATTGCCGGCATCGTGTTTCATGGCGATGTGGAACTTCATCTGCGCGCTTCGGACTGGGACAGACATCACCACTCCCGTGATTTTGAATACAATAACGTCATTCTCCACGCATTTTTGGAAAATGACGATAACCGTGTTTACGATACGCTCCATAACGGCCGGCGAATCGAGCGTCTGATGCTTCGTGATGCGCTGGCTGGCGATCTTGACTCGTTGCACGAAGCGCTTGAAGCGGAGGAGTTGCCCGCTGCGACGGCTTGGCAGAAAGGGCTATGCCAAGAGACGCTGCGACAACTCGATGTGGCTTTTGTGCGAAATTTTATCCATGCAGCAGCCCGCGAGCGTATGGAACAAAAAATACAACGGTTCCTGCGGTGGATGGCATCAGATACTCCCGATCAGGCTCTTTATCAGGCGCTGTTGACAATGCTCGGACAAAAATTTAGCCGCCCGCTATTGTTGCTTCTGGCGCGTCGCACCGCTATTGAAGAACTGAAGGCCATTTTCGGCTCCGCAGCAATCCCCGTTTGCCCCCTGGCGTTGGAGTCGGTCCTGCTTCACGTCAGCGGACTCATCCAGCTGCCTGAAAGGGCAGCTAGCTGTTCCGAGGTTGTCTTCGACGAAGAGACCCAATACTATTTGGAGGAGCTGGCTCGCTGGTGGAGTCGCCTGGCTGGCTATTACCTCGACCGAGTCATGACTTCGTCGCGCCGGTGGCACGCTGGAACAAGGCCTGTGAGCTTCCCGGAACGCCGCTTGGCGGGTATCTCTCGTGTGCTGGCAAATCTTAGATTTAATCACGGCTTAATGAGTGCCTTAGTTCGCCAGTTCCGAGATAGTGCCGCCCGCAATCCTCGTACGCGCCGCGAGTGGCACCGTGAGATCAAATTGCTGGCAACAACCTTTCAGCCAGAAGATGATGGTTATTGGAGCCGCCGTTACACTCTTGGCGGGTCGCCTGCAGCTCGTTCCCTTCAGCTCATTGGCAAGGCTTGCGCGCAGCACTTGCTGTTCAATGCTGCTCTTCCTGCGGTCGCAGCTGCAGCTCGCCTCGACAACGACAAAGCGCTCGAGGAATTCCTGTGGCAAATCTTCGAAAACTTCCCCGCACTCGAATCCAACACGGTAAGCCGTTTCATGCGAGATCGCATTCTTGCCCTCGTGCCCACTGGGACGGTGGATATGCAGGCGGAATGGATGCAGCAGGGACTCCTGCACATTTTTTACGACTGTTGCCGCGGAGAAGCAAAAGGATGTGAACAGTGTGCATTGCTGTATGGTGTTACTAGTAATAACGCTTAACCTGCTTTGGCGATTTCTTAATTAATAAGTTCACTTTCCTTATGTGCAGGGCAGCCGTCGAGAACTTGATCAGACATTCTCACGGGTTGACTCAAAACATTGCATCTGTCGTCAAGCTATCCCCACTGGTGTTCGCAGAGCTAGCGGACAAGCCGCTTACTTGTGGTGCTGACTTGCAGTCCCATTGATTGATCAGTTTCTTCAACTCTTCTAGCGAACGAATCTCTTCGACATGGGTGATTTCCCACCGTGTGATCTCTTTTCCTGGCATTGCCGTATCGGTGCGCTCATGAACGATGTGACGCGGGAAGAATGGTGCATCAGCGATGTCGTCGAATCGCAATAGACCTTCGACTGCCGTCCCGTCGGGACGGCAGCCTCCAGCACGCTTTTCGCGCAACACGCCACTTGGGTCGAAAACAAAGGTCCTGTGGCCAGTTGGCAGCTCGTATTTCGCCACCGTCGCGGTAGTCAAGCGCTCCAAGTGAGCCCATCGTTCGAGGACCTCGAGACCGTTGACCCGAGGATCGAGAAAATGCCGGAGCTGGTGACGCCACAAATTCAGCGGCGCCGAAGGTGGTTGCACCAACCCGACAAGGGCAGTTGTTTCGCCCAGTTTGTCCTCCGACTTCAGCCAAACTTCCCCGGAAACCTCCGGTAAATGCACCTCGAAGTGCCATCCAAGCGTTCCCGCAGGGAGTGTCACTGTTTCCTCTCCATCCAC
>JANZZJ010000021.1 GCA_026419455.1 Candidatus Sumerlaeaceae bacterium
GCTTTGGGCCCCAGCCGTTCGGGGGCGCCCACGATTACCTGTCCCACTTGAAGCAACCGTCCGTCCAAACAAATAGTCGGTCTGATAGCCTCTACGACGGTTGTCCGGTTAATATTTGGTTGCGGTTCAAATGCTATTACCTCGAGGCCAGACCCCTCAACCCAAGGTTCACCCACATGGTCACATATCTCAATTCCAGCCTGTTTAAGTGCATCCCAAACTGCCTCGAAGTGTCGGTAGGCTTTTCGCATTTCTTCCAATGGACGGCCCGTTTCTGGATGCAACATTCTCTGCCGTAACCGCCAAAGGCCTGTGCACACATCGGCCAAGATTTTGTGCCACGCGTTTTCTTCAGGTGCTTTTCCTAAGCTTCGTGCCCCTGCTTCCTCCATTTTCTCAATGGCTTGAGCCGTTTCCCTCAGTGCGTCAGCGAGGACGGCCGGCCAAACCGGAGGCGGTATCCGGAACTCGGGTGGATACAACCACTGGCGCAATGTGCTCAATACATTCATAGACGGGCTACTATTCTACGTTTGGACGCTCTCCAAAGGCCCAACCTTTTCCAAGTTTTTCCTTGATGGGAGGGTATTCGGATATAGAGGACTTTGGTTTCACGCCTCTCGGCGCAAGTTTGCTTAGGATTGCAATGCCACAGATCGAAACTGCACAGACGCCTACACAAAGCAACGCATTTGGAGCATCGCCATCTCCACAATATTTAAATGTTCCAATGCCTGTTCCCACCGCAAGCGCAACCAGCAAGAAAATGCCAAACCCAATCTGCGCGCGTTTTTCATGGGCAGCCCTGCAGGCAGCGCAACGTGGAACCTTAATCGTAGCTTGGCGCCACGTGACTTGCACGCCCAACAATGTGGGGGTGCGAGTAACATCGCCATACATTTTTACTTCGACTGTTTCTTCCTCATCAGCCTTAGCCTTTTCACAAAACCAGCACAGATCGTCCTGCCGATTGCGGCGTACCGTTTCCAAGCTTTGCTCGATCCGATTACGGGCAGTTTCGCTTACCGCAAGGGGTAAAATGTCCTCTAGCAATTTTAGAGTAGTGTCCCAGTCTTCGGTACTGTTTCCGTATGGAATCACGCACCCCAAGGCCGCCAACGCGACCTCGTCATGGATAGCCTCCAACATTGGGTGCCCCACGGGCAACAGCCGGTCTGCAATAGCCAGTAGGGGTTTGGCGTGCTCAAGCAAATTTTTTGCTTGTTGATCGGCGTGTTCAGGGTCAGCATCCGCTGCTGCTTCCATGGCTTTACACTGATGTTTAATCCGGTGTCGTAGTGGCTCAAGCTTTCGACGTAACGCCAAATCGGCCAAGGGAGGGAGAAACCCACTCTCACAACGCATGCTGGATTTGCCGGCCTCATCTTCCCATTGTCGTAAAATCGCTATGTGGCGGTTAGCTTCGGTGGAATCGCCGCGCTCAGCGGCTTTAATTGCCAACCCCGCATTGATCGAGAGAATCTTCAGTGGCAATTTTTGGCGAATCTTACGTGCAGTCCCTGGTGTCAGACGTGGATCCCTTAAGTCACGTATGCGAGCTGTTACGCGACTCCAAAACCCTTCGTGCTTCAACAGAAGTTTCCAGTATCGAAAAGCATCCTCCCACACCGTTTTTAACTGTTCTTTCTCTTTGTCTGTGAGCGGACGCGAAAGCGCAGTCAATTCAAGCTCGAGCGCGCACAGATGATAGAATATTGCAAGGTTATGTGTGGAAACATGTGATTCGGAGTGAGCTTGCTCTCTTAGCCAAACGTTGGTCGCGCGCTCGGTGTCCCCCTGCGCTAACCGAGCCAGCGCTTCGTCGCCGCGAGTCCCACCAAGTGTGCGAGGCCAAAACCAAAAGATCTCATCCCATAAACGTTGTTCGGGATCGCGCAATCGACAAATCGCCTTCCGAACAGATTCAGGATCTTTCCCACTTTTTATTGGAAACAAGGGTAACGGTCCTGGTGGTATGGACATGCCGGCCCGACCAGCCATTTCCACCACCTCTAGTCGCTTGCTGAGGTCGCGGGCTGTGGCGTCCACTGGGAGTTCAGCTACCCGAAATCCGTTCAACTGGTAAAGATCTGGGTCCGCTACATCCCCAAAAAGCTCAGAATCCGTCATCATACAGACTTGCCTTCTTCAACAAATTTTCCCCTCGCGCCAAAGCGTTACTCGGTACTGATAACGCTCCCGCAAACGCGGCCACTTGTTGAAAGCTTCTTCCATGAGGTCAGCAGCTTCTTGCAGGCGGAAGCGCTTTGCGAGTGACATTGCTTCAGCAACCATTTGCCGTGCTTGCTCCTCGTTTGGCGGCGTGTAGGGACCGAGAGCAAGCTTATCGGTACCCGGTGAACCCACTCTGTGCGACAGTTTCCCACCAAGGGGCGCATCGGCTTTCCAGTTCTCTAAATCAGACAACATTTCCCGTGCGTCGGTGTATCGTTCGCGACGATCAATCGCCAGTGCGCGGGCCAGAATGCGATCCAAGCCGGGTCCTACTTGGGCATTTAACCGACTTGCCGGCACGAGAGGTTGTTCAAAGCGCGCGTGGTCACGTCTAAAACTTTCTGGATCGGTATAAGGCAAACGATCTGTCAACAATAAATACAGCGTGCACCCCAAAGCCCAAACATCGCCTGCGCAAGAATCCGCGTTATAGTCTTTGAGCACTTCGGGCGCCTTAAAAGCCGGAGTGCCCCGGCCGCTCACTAGCATGGTTAGTGGATTGGCACGCTTTGCCAACCCGAAGTCACTGAGTCGCGCTCGTAGTCCATCGTGATCGTAGCCGACCAGGATATTTTGCGGCTTCACGTCTCGATGAACTATCGGCGGGTTTTGTGAATGCGCCAATGCTAAGCCCCTACAAACTTGGCGCACGATTTCGACAGCAGTTTCCACAGGAACGAACGTAGGGCCGTATGATTTCCAGAACTGGTCAAGGCTGCCGCCAGCCACATATTCCATGGTGAAGAAGCCACAAATCCCCTTGGATGTTTCGGTCACGTTGGCATCAAACACGTGAATGATATTTGGATGGTGCAACCGGGACAAAAGAATCGCTTCTGCGAGCATTTCCTCAATTTCCTTGACCGTCATGCCTACCATTTTAAACACCTTCATTGCCTGGCGCCCCATAAAACGGTGTTTCACACGGTACACTTCAGCAAACCCGCCTTCACCTACAAGTCGCTCCACTTCGTAGGTGCCCCGGACGATCTGACCTTCATGAAGGAGTCCCATATTAACAATTTTCAACGGCAAAAAGTGTTGGCTGCACCATCGCCATCGTTTCAATCTAACCGTTTAATAACGCCGGAGTTTTTTCGTGCGCTTCAATCCGGTTCACATCTTCTTCACCTGCTTAGCTGCGAATCTCTTCGATCAAAACGGTTAAAATCCTTTTGGATGCGGCGAATTGGTTAACGGCGCGCTTATTCTCCAAACCGAATTCACTGCTAAAGATTTTAGGCGCAGAACTGTCTCGCCCGCGCAAAGCCGCGCCAACGAGTCGCGCTTGGAACAGACAAAAATGTGCCTGCGTGCCAATTGCCCTGAGTCTCGTTCTATCTGGGGGAGTAGATTTGCAATCACCACTCGAACCCAAACGTGCTGGAACGGCGCGTCCTGTATTTGTTTATCCACCAAAGCTTTGGGCCGAAAATACAGATGCGGCGCCAGTGGTTCCGAGCTTACTAACGCGCTTGGAAGTACCCATTGTTTCGTTTGTTTCCGGCGGCGTGCGTTGTTGACATTATTTATCAGCAGGGCCAATAAAAGGGGAGAAAAGCGTCCCTTCTCTCGCTCGGTTTCCCGAAACAATCGAGTGTGCGGAGCAAATGCCAACACCTCTTGGGTTAAATCCATAGCCTCCGTTTCATCATTCTTTCGTCCCAACAAAAACATACCTGGCGGCCAATTGCGTGCAGCTAAGTGCTTCAATAAAAGGGGGCTGTCACGCGCTGAACATTGGCCCCAGGATTCTAATTGGCCCCAACGCCTTGTAGGGAAATGTGCGTGGTCGCTTTCGCCCAGCATATGCATTCCGAAAGACCATGCCAGCTGCGCACGCCTTTTTACCACTTGTTTCTGGGTTTGACAAGAAAAAACTTGAGCGGCGGCTTAATTTTTTCTGCCAAAAAGACGGGTCCCCAACCGAGCGGGAAAGCGGCTCAAAAAGGAGACGATGCCCCAAAAAGTTAGTGTTACCCGTCGTTCCGGTGCCTCCAGAACGAAGGTGGCCAGTAGCCGGTGGCCCTCCGGCGTCCTCCGGACCGTTCTTTGGGTTCTCGAGTTTACTGGCGTCGTAGGCTTGGGTTCAAGCTCGAAGGACTCGGATGGCCTCGATCTGTTTCATCTGCTGCTGGATGTCCCGGTGCAACTGGAAAGGGTTGAACCAGGGATGCCAGGCCTTCAACTCTCTCTTCTCTGTCCCCGAGACTTGGGGCGTGGCCAGCACGCGCACAAGCGGTATTTGGGCATTGCCATAAACCAGGGTCACCCGCTCGGTGTGGTGGACTTTCTCCTCCAGTTTG
>JANZZJ010000024.1 GCA_026419455.1 Candidatus Sumerlaeaceae bacterium
AGATGTGTATAAGAGACAGACCCAATACAGACCGCCGAGTGCTTGCGAAATTTGGTACGCAAATCCGCCTTTCCCCAAAATAAGTGATGCCAGAGCAACTGCGCTATTCTCGGTATATAATATATCGGAAACTCGAGTGTCAAACGTGCAAAAACTGAGAGGGTCTCCACTGTCATTTAACTCCCCTTGTCAAGGTCCCAAGCGCATCAGGACGAGCACTAGCGCTTGCGCCGTGACCACACGTAAAAGCATAGTCAGCGGATAAACGGTGGCATAAGATACATACGGAACTTCCGAGCCAGTAACTTGGCCAGCAAAGGCCAAGGCAGGTGGATCAGTCATTGAGCCTGCTAGCACACCGCACAGCGACGCGTAGTTTAATTTCCAAAAGATCCTAGCAAACAGACCGACGATCAAAATCGGCAAAAGCGTTATTAATGAGCCATACAGCATCCATTTAATGCCATCGCCCTGGAGCAAAGTCTGCATGAACTGTCCGCCTGCGCGGATACCCACGCACGCAAGAAACAACACAATGCCAATCTCGCGCATCATGAAATTCGCACTTATAGGCATGTACCACACTAAAGGACCGACGCGACCTACCCAGCTTAGGACGATAGCAACGATTAAAGGACCGCCGGCAAGCCCAAGCCGCACGGGCGCTGGCAATCCTGGAAAAAAGATCGGGCAGCTTCCGAGTATAACACCCATTACGATGCCCACCAAAATGGGGACCATTTGCGGATGATTGAGCTGCTTTGGCGAATCCCCGAGTTCGGCTGCCACTTTTTTTATGGCGTGCTCTTCACCTACGGCCAAAACCGTATCGCCGAATTGGAGCTTAAAGTCTGGTGTTGGCGTGAACTCGATCTCCGCACGACTTACGCGAGTTATTGCAACGTCATAGATCTTTGGTGTTTCAAGCTCATCAATGCTTTTCCCCACAGCAGATTTCTTCGTTACCACAATGCGCTTCGTCGTTATGGAACTTGGAACGCGCCGGATGTCTGTCGCTGTCTCCTTGCCAACAACAAGCATAAACTCCTGGAGCTTGTCCCGAGGGCCCACAGCAAGCAGTATATCGCCGACATGAATTACTGTTTCGGGTTGCGCTACGACGACTTCACTTCCGTGAAGTACGCGGGAGACAACGATACCGCTATCACCGTAGAGAGGGACCTTCTCCAAAGCTAAACCGTCCAGGTTTGGATTCATCACTTCGATGTTCATAGTCGTCGGCTTTGGAATTGCAGCAGCCTGCTGCTGAAGAAGAAGACGCGCTTCTTCGGCCGAATTGATGCGAAAAACAGCACGGATGAAAAGCATCGTGATGATAATGCCAACAATCCCAAAAGGATAAGCCAACGCATAGGCAAGGGCGGGCTGGGTCACCGCCTCGGGCGGCAATTCTGCCATGTCCTTGAGCGCTTGCTGTGCACCAGCCAACGCAGGCGTGTTTGTAGTCGCCCCCGCAAACAAGCCCGCAACAGCAGGCACAGGGAGTCCCCCAAATTTATGAACCAGGAAAGTTATAAACAAACCCAGCAGAACGACTGACGCAGCGAGCGCATTGAGCTGAACCCCCTGTTTGCGGAATGAAGAGAAAAAACCGGGCCCAACTTGCATTCCGATCGTGTAAACGAAAAGAATCAGCCCGAATTCCCGAGCAAACTCAATGACGTGCTCGTCGAGAGTGACTTGCAGGTGACCGAAAAGAAGTCCGGCAAAGAGAACCCCTCCAATGCCCAAACTCACACCAAAGATGCGAACACTTCCAAGAGCAAGTCCCAAAGCACCAACCGCTGCAAGCATGACGACCGCCTGTGCGGCCGAGTGCGCAATAAACAGATCTGCCAGCCACCTCATTGAGTGCTCCTAATTAGAGAAACTCTGCCGTCTAGGCATATCTCTGAGCTGGGACGTGCCCCATCAAAAAAGAAATATTGGTGCCGAAGGTGGGAGTCGAACCCACACGTGGTTGCCCACGGAGGATTTTGAGTCCTCTGCGTCTGCCATTCCGCCACTTCGGCTCTCAGATTTTCCGCGTTGATTTACCTTCCCCAGCCCGAGATTATTTTCTCATGATCGCACCAAATTTACCTGCGCGCTGTTTGACTATAGCCGGAAGTGACTCTGGCGGCGGGGCAGGAATTCAAGGTGACTTGAAAACGTTTACAGTGTTGGGCGCTTATGGCATGACAGCCATTACCGCATTAACTGCCCAAAATACCATTGGGGTCACTATGATTCACGAAGTTCCGCCTGCATTCGTGGCCGAACAAATCCGTGTCGTGGTAGACGATATTGGCTGCGACGCCGCAAAAACTGGAATGCTGGCTAACGCCGCCGTCGTGCAGGAAGTGGCAAGGATTTGGAAGGACTATCCGCATATTCCCCTCGTTGTTGACCCTGTCATGGTTTCAACCACGGGCGCCCGCTTGCTGGCTGAAGATGCCGTGTCAGTGCTCATGAACGAACTTCTCCCCTTGGCTACCATTGTAACCCCCAACATGCCAGAAGCAGAGATTCTGGCTGGCATTCCGATTACTGATCCACAATCGGCGGTCGAAGCAGCAAACCGAATCCGAGCGTTAGGAGCTACGGCCGTACTCCTCAAGGGCGGCGACGCTCAGTTTGATAATATGACCGTTTATGACGTTTTTGTGAGCCGGGAATTTACCCGCGTCTTAACCTCGCCGCGCATTACAACTCCTCACACCCACGGCAGCGGCTGCGCGTTAGCAGCTGCGATATGTGTCGGACTGGCGCAAGGTCTTGAACCCTTACAGGCAGTCATGAAAGCACGCCAATTTGTGAAAAGCGCAATCAACCACGCCGTGCCGCTAGGCAAGGGACACGCTTCAATCAACCATTTAGCGGCACAAAACTTCTAGGGGGCAACCGCTGCCTTTTTCGTTTTCAGAGACTGACGCAATACAGAGGCAGACACGTAATCACCATCAATGTCGTAAAGCTCGACGGTAATAACAAGAGAACGCTCAAAGAACTGCGGGTCTGCCAGCTCGGTAAGTGGTAGGCCAGCCCGAAAGTGCACTGGACGCGACACCACATTAGGAGTGGGTTGAGCTTGATCCCCTCTATCGGTCAACTGAATGCAGCCCCCCCGCGCGAAATCGGGCCGCGTCGCAAGTAAGGATTTCAAAATATCAACCTTAAGCTGAGTGGCCTGAGCTCCCCAATTCAGAGCGAAGGAAACTTTTTGGGTAGGAGAAGTTTGGTCCTCAATGGTGATGACAATTCCGTCCGCTCCATAGCTTAATTTCCACCAGTCTGGTTTGGCGGGATGGGGAGAACGCTGGCAGAAAGGGAAATCATCGTAAAACTCACCCTCAACGTACAGTGCCGTGGGTGTGAGAGAAACGCTGCACCGGAGTGAGGAATCTGCAGGCCCTTGCCAGTTTTCCAACCCAAAAACTAATTGGTTAAACTGATTAAGAGCAAAAGGGTAGGCTTCCAGGACTTCGCTTGCAATTTCCTCAAGGTCGAGTGGGACAACGT
>JANZZJ010000044.1 GCA_026419455.1 Candidatus Sumerlaeaceae bacterium
AGATGTGTATAAGAGACAGCTGCTGGCCAACAGTACCGCTGCCCAAGAAGGTCACGAGCTGTGGCTTGGCGTCTATGTCAAGCTCCGCCCCGAATGGCACATTTACTGGGAGTATCCCGGCGAGTCGGGCTTCGCCACGAAAGTAGAATGGGATCTTTCCGAAATCGGAACAACAAGCTCGACCACACTTTTCCCCATTCCTTCAAGATTCGTTGGCGCGGGCGGAGTTATATCCTATGGCTATGCCGGAGAAACACTTTTGATGACGCGCACTACCGCCGTTCACCTCAAACCTGCTGCCCAGAAAGTTACACTCCGTGCAAAAACCCGGTGGCTCATGTGTCGCGAAGATGAGTGCCGGGATGGACGAGAAACGCTCGAGATTACCCTTCCCGTCGGCACCCCTCAACCGGCAAATACGGAACTATTCGAGCGCTACGAACGCTTAGTCCCCCAGGATAGCGTGCCCCCGAATGTCAAGTGGAATTGGTTAACCAAAGAAGGCGGGATCATCGTCGAGATTGACGTTTTACCCCCATCTCGAGGGAATCTTTTGGCTGAGGACTGCGCTCAAGGCCGTGGACTCGCTTTTTTCCCTCTCCCGCCGAAAGGACTGTTAGCGGACATCCCGGAAATTAGCGGTCCCACCAGAAAAATGCTCGTCGGCAAGGATAATCAGCAAATCACAGTTTTCACTGGGAAGGCAACGGTTAAGCTCCCCCTGAAACGCACCTCACGCGCTACCACTGGAGCTCTGACCCTAGGGGGAGTTCTCGTCCAACAGCCCGTTGAGGAAGACGGCACCGTTGGAGAGCTTGTGGCCAACAGACTCTTAATACCTATTCCGTGAGATAGACGAAGGCCTCTTAAAAGACAAGAAAAAAAATACTAACAAAAGGCCTAGTCGCGTCCCACCATCTTTTTCAGCCGCTTCCACAAACGGTAGAGGGGATGTCGCTGAATCATGCGATAATTATGGGCTTCGAGTGCGAGTTGGTGCACGTCGTGCATTTCAAGCCACATCGCCTCTTCTTCCACCGGGTTAAGCGGTATGGTTCGGGGCGACGCGTGGTGAGGAAAAAGGCGTTTTTTCTCAGAGTTGTCGGGAGCCGTTTGAGGAGATTCAACCCATTCGAGCAACGGGCGTGCTGTTTCTTCGTAGGAAAAGTATTTTCTCACGAATTCTCGTGCTCGGCGGCCACGCCGTTTGCACTCGATGCTGTTTTTAGCCGCACGAACAAGGCAGTCGGAGTAGGCGTTGACATCGCCCGCCGGCACGGCGAAACCAAGCTGATGGCGTTCGACAATTTCGGAAATTTCCGTGCTTATCGTTGTGAGCACGGGCAATCCCGCCGCCATCATGTTGGTTAGCCTTGTTCGCGCCCCAAAAACCGATTCGTAGATTAAGGCATCGAAATTAAGGCCAAGGTCCACATCGCGGTAAAGCGCAAGCAGGCGGCTTCCTTCAATCCAGCCGAGGAAGTGGCATCGGTCGGCAAGTCCCGCCTGAGTCATTTTATCCTTAAACTCTGAAAATGTTTTTTCGTCGTGGCCGCGGATCTCACCACCCGTGACTACCAGGTGCATACCGGGCACCTGTTCCATTGCTAGGGACAAAGCCGCAGCAAGGCCCATGGGATCCGTCCAAGTATTGAATCCTCCACTCCAGAGCACTGCAAAGGCATCGCGGGGAAAGACCTTTCCACGGGATTCGTTCGAGTGTTGATCCGTTGGCAGATTGAGATATTCTTCACTGGCTGCACTCGGGATGACGTCGATGAAGCGGTAGCCAGCGGTAAGACGGTTGAGTCGCCCTACGCAGCCAAGTTCTCCAAGCGTCGCATATTTCTGGCGCAAGGAAACCGTGGAGAAACGGTCAGCCCGCCGGAGGATGATCCGCTGCCGCTGCCAAAAATGCGCCAACAGCCGATCATCGCCTTCGCGCAAACATTTCGCCTGCGCTTCACCCATGAGGTGCCCATAGAGATCCGCCCAAATAGGGAGCCATGTGGGCAATTGGCAAGCGAGGTAGGAGGCGTTCACGTTGACGCCCACGATGGCATCGGGGTTTGATTCACTCAGTCGCGATGCAAGAATTTGCTTTATCTCTTCGGGGTTGGCCGCATTTACTGTGTGATAAAGCAATCCTTCCCGCTCAGCACGGATCAGCGAGGGTTGGGAAGGATCCTTTCGGGCATCGCCCTCGACCTGGAGCACCACAAGGTCCAGGTCAATGCCAGCATCGTGGAGCACCCGTGCGAAGTGCCATGTGCGGTGTGCTTGCCCGCTAAAGAACGTCACATCAGGTCCGAACAGCGGTCCTGTGCCGACGACTAGTATCCGCTTCACCCGGCCACCTCAGCTTTTGTGCCACATTGGCACCGATCTTTTCGAATAGCTCGTGAATAGAAAAGTGTAAGAATATTATGCAAGCGCCATGTCAATTGTTTGCGAACGAGGAGCGAGAAAATGCCAACCTACGAATACGAATGCGAAGCTTGTGGAGAGCGGTTTGAGTATTTTCAGAGGATTTCGGAAACTCCGAAAACGACATGTGAGCGCTGCGGGGGACGCCTGGAGCGCCTGGTGAGCGCGGGGAGCGGCCTCATCTTCAAGGGGAGCGGTTTTTACATCACCGACTATAAGCGCGGCAACGGGCCCTCGGCTGCAACAAAGGACTCAGCAAGTGGAGAAGCCTCAAAAAGCGAAACAAAAACAGAGAAGGCCGAGCCCAAAAGCTAGGCCAAGAATTTGTTTCACGTGAAACATCCGGCTCATCCGCCACGCTGTTTCACGTGAAACATTTTTTCACCCGTTTTCCCTTGAAGCCTTTCGCCGAACATCAGCAAGCTCACATCAACTCTTCTCTAGCCATTGCCGTAAGGGGTAGAAGTGTGCCAACGATCGGTTTTGTGAATCAAAAAGGGGGCGTGGGCAAGAGCACGACCGCCGTCAACCTTGCCGCGTGCCTTGCCGCCGCTCACCGCCGCGTCCTCCTTGTCGACGCCGACCCCCAAGCCAACGCCACATCGGCTGTCGGA
>JANZZJ010000075.1 GCA_026419455.1 Candidatus Sumerlaeaceae bacterium
AGCGCGGTAGCTGAGTCGTAAATATCCTTCACAAACGCCGTCACTGCGTTACGTCGCGCCGTGCGGAAAGTGGCATCCGTCGGCGAAGGGGTACCGCTTATCCCCATTTCGCTAAGTCCCTGTGGGTTGTAGCTGAAATTATAGTTCGGGTAACGGACACGGTCGAGGATAATACCGTCCACGTCGTAATTAGCCACAAAATCGAGAATGACGTTCTTCGTGTAGTTACGCACGTCTGCGCGGCTGACATCAGCCCAAAGCCCCTCGCCGCTGACGTCGGCCTTGGTCATGGGGCGAGGCGAGCCACTGTTGTAAAACCACATCACGCTTCCCGAAGGCAGATAGCTGGGATACGTGTCGGAGCCATCCGTCACAAGGAAACAGCTCATTGACGCGAATACTTTAAGCCCCAGTTCACGCCCCCGATCAATGGCGTACTGAATGGGGTCATTCGTTGCACTCACTCCCGAAGCGAGTGGCTCGGGATTAGGATACGTGGTGTCATAACGATTCGGGATGTAATAAGCGTTAGCTCGATAACGAGCTAAAAGATCAACACAATTAAAATTATTGTTCTTGGCTGCCTGAAGCTGAGATTCTAAAGTCGATAGATTCGTGAACCCGTCCCCGATAGAAATCCACAGATGGCGTTCCTCGCGGAAGTTCCCGGGCCCAATCCGCTTGATGTTATCAATGTATACCGCATTCGCGGAACCCGCTGGCCACGTCGTTGCTGCTCCACGGTGCGTACCGTTGAAGTTACCGTCGGCAGCCGGCGCATTGTAGGAATTACCGGAGGGATCGGTGCTGAAGTAAATGATCAGGTCTTTCGGGAATGTGCCCGAATTGGCAACGTTGATCGCCGCGCCAATGGTCTGATAGCCGAGCACTGCATCACCTGTGCCCGTCAGATTCATGACGTAGCCCGCATTAACATCGGAAATCTTGGCCGTCGACGGCCCCCCCGTGGCGACTGCCATGCCAAATGTGCCAATTGGCGCGCTCGCATTGTCCACTTTCACATCGGCAGTGATCAAATAGTAGCCGGCTTGTGGGATTGCCCCACTGAAGACGATGTAGCACCCGTTATAGGTCCCGTCATCGTCCGTAAGGCGCAGCCGACGCGAGCCACCTTCTAAAACATTGGCAATTACCGTATTGCTCGCTCCGCCCGAGGAGCTGTTGTACTGATCCACAGGTGTTGCCCCTCGCGTCGTGCCGGATTCAAAATTCTCCAGCACGGTCACGAGGGGATTGGCGGACAAGACAGAAACACAAAGCATTGATAATAAAAATGTTAGGCCGCTCTTCCTGGTGAAGATTCTCCTAGTCATTGCCCTCATACCCTTCCCTGAAGAGTTCGAAGCTGCTCCCTCTTCCGGAGACGGTTCGCGGTCAAAATCTCCGTTGGGGTGCAGTTCTTGAACGTTACTCGATATCTCCTCCCTTTGCCTTTTGCAAGAAAAAAGTGAGGGGCTGGTACCTCTTTCTCCACCTCAAGGCTAATCATCACATCCGCCTAGGTGTATAAGAGTACGAAATGTGGAAAATCCTAAGAGAACTTTGGACGGCGCTCTTTCCCCGCGAGAAGAAATTCCTGTGCGATTCATGCCGCTACGACTATGGCAACGCTTGCCGGCGTCCTGAACGCCCTAATGCCACAAAATGCCCTGATTACAAGCGCGCCGGCGAGTAAATAGGTGGCCTTATCCGCCCGAAATGCGTTGTAGCTCGTCGCGGCTCATGGGAATCGACGCCAAGACGCCCTGCAACGACGTCCGACACCATTTCTCCCTTTAATTAAACGGAAAACTTACGCACCACCTGATCGCACATTCATCCTCCCAGCTACTCTCTTGCGAGCAGCCGCAATTCATGGCTTATTCCCGAGCATCAACCTTTCTGCTTCCTCAACGGGCTGCGGGCTCCGTGCGTCTAACGGCGACTTCACCTTTCTCGCAAAGAGATGGCCGGGACCCTCACAGCGCCTAGAAAACTGCCCCGATACAAGCCATCCCAACATCACCACGAGTGTGATCAAGCTCACGCCCAAGCACGGCCAGAGACCCACCGGGCGATATCGCCACCGAATTTCGTGGACACCACTCTCTACGGGAGCTGCAAGCATCCAACGGTTGGCGCACCATGGCCGGCCCCAGTACTTGCCATCAATCCACACCTGCCACCCCGGCAACCAAGTTGTGCGCAAGAGTGCCAAGGCCGGCTGGGCAACACTCACACGGTAAGCATATTCGTTCGGCGAGTCCACTGCTACCCACTCTAGCTTATCTTCAACGTGCGCTTTGTTGGAAGCTTTCTCTATCCGCCGAACGAATTGCGCAACTACGCGGGCGGCCTCGGAGCTGGCTTGCGTCGGAGGAGCTGTGTCCACGAAATGGACCCCCGTGTCGAGATCAGGGCCAAATTGCTGAACCCCTCCGTAACCGGCTCGTAAGCATCGTTCCAGAGAAAAAAGCGAAGCAGCAGGAGCGACTTCAAATCGGCGAACATCGCCTAGCGGCTCACCAAGCTCGGGCCGCCAACCCGAAAAATCAAACCGTCGTCCCACGGCAAGCGCAATCGTTGTTCGTTTATGCTCCAACGGTAGATCCAGCCGGCGTGTTTCCAACGCCACTCGGGTATTGGCATCCCGCGGCATTAGCGGGTCATAACCGCCGGTTTCCCACAGACCGTCCACGAGGTGCCCCCGGTTAGCCAGCGAAGGTGGCAATGTAACTCTCCAGGGTAGGGCACCACTCCGACGACTTTGTTCCAGTTCGCGCTGCATCGCTTCGCGAAAACCGGGGGGAAGATCAATGTTCGTAAACGGATGACGCGCCACAAAAACACGAAAATGTGCCGAAAACGGCTCTAGGAAAACCGTCACCGCCAGAATGGGCAAAAAAGTTTTCGGCCGCCAAATGCCGGCTGCTAAGAGGAGGGCTCCCAGCCACGACCACCCGGCCACCTGCCAACAGGCGTTGGCAACTCGTTCCATTAGTACCCCAGGGTTCCGCAATACCATAAGCCACGTGTTCGTTCGCAGTGCATCTATCGGCGGCCCACCCTGGAGGAGCCAATCGCTCACAGTTCTTCCCGCCTGAGGCAACCATGCTGCCAACACCACAAAAAGAACCCCAAAAACCATGGCAACCGCGGGACTTGCCCAGAGACGTAAATTGAGCCTCCTGCTAGCAGACAAGGCCACTTCCAGCCGACGGTAGCCTATCCCGGCTGCTAACGCGACACCTAATGCCACCACTGCCCGACCTTTCATGGGCTCGCGGAAACTCGAGAAGCCTGGCAACCACCCGCCGCCACACACGTAGAGACCCAAGAGAATCACTGCCCATGCCAAACGCAAATCCCGCTCTTTGACATCTCCACGCCATCCCCCGGCCAAAGCGCCGCCCAAGGCAAGAATGACACCAAGGATGCCTGGATAAGTGGCAGTTTCCCAAACGTTTTTCAAGTGCATGTGGTCAAAAGTTAGGTCGTCGCCCAAAGGCCACGGAAGGAAGAATTCGACGAGAAAATTCCATTGGTCGGCCGGCCGTGGCGGGGCCATCCACGAACCTGACGCGCGGCCTGTGAACGGAAGATAAAAAAGAGTGGGAAACCATTGCGGCGAGCTCACTAAAGCGCTCAGCCCCCATACGACCCCGAATAGCCCTAGGCACGAAAGAAAACGTGGAGCCCCCACCGCAGCAACGAGTGCAGCAGCAAGCTCAATATAAAAAAGATAAACCACATATTGCGGCGAGCCAGCCAACACGACCAGCGCATTGCTGATTGCGGCACCAATGAGCGGCAGAGGGTCCTTCAAAACCTGTCTCTTATACACATCTCCGAGCCCAC
>JANZZJ010000105.1 GCA_026419455.1 Candidatus Sumerlaeaceae bacterium
GCGCGAAGGGCTCAAAACAGCCTTCTTCGAAGCTGTGGAACAAATTCCGGACCCTATCGATGTTTACATTCAGGGGGTCAGCAGCGCTCTCGGCGTCTACGCTACCTACAAAGGAGCTGTCCAGTACCTTGGTCTTGGAAAAATCCCGTATCTTCCGCGTCTCGTGTGTGTCCAGGAGGAAACGTGCAATCCGATGGTTCGCGCGTGGGACGACAACTCGGAATTCATCCGTCCCGAACACATCATTCCCTATCCCCGGGGGCTATCAAAATCAACTCTTCGCGGCGACCCCTCCGTCGCCTATCCTTATATTCGCCGCGTGGTTAAAGCGACAAACGGAACGATGGTTACCGCTAGGCAGGACGAAATGCGCGAAGCACGCAAAATGTTGTTCGAGCTAGAGGGAATCGACGCTTGCTACACCTCCGCTATGACCATTGTGGCGGCAAAGAAGTTGCGCCAACAAGGATGGCTCGAACCTGATGCGGTTGTGATGTTAAACATCACAGGCTCAGATCGCAAGGACGCCCCCTACCCCACGCCAGATTTTGTGGTCGAGAAAGACAGCGAAGGATGGAAAATCGAACCCTTCACCGAAGGCGTGGCGCGCGGTTGCTTGGACCGCGTTTACGACGTTGTGCGCCAAACTTTGAAACTTCCTGCGGAAATGGATCTCGATACCGAAGTTAAGCTCCTTGACAGGGATCTTGCCCTCGATAGCGTTGCTCAGCTTGAGCTTGCACTCGCGGTGGAAAAAGAGTTTGGTTGCGAGATTCCTCCCGAAGATATCAATCGCCAAAACTTTCTGACTATCGGGCACCTCGCCGACTACCTGCGGAAGCGATTGTGCAATGTGGGCACTTGCTGATTTGCTCTCTCCCCGAATGCTGTCGTCGAGAGGGGCGAAACCTGCCGTTGTCACTCCCCACGGTGCTTGGTCATACGCGGCCCTCGGTGAGCTTGTGGAGCAGCGCGCAACCATTCTTGGCTCTTTGGGGGTAGAAGAAGGGCATGCCGTTCTCCTCATGGCAGCCCATTCTGTGGAAACCGTGGCCGACATGCTTGCCCTCCTCCAGGTTGGTGCCTTTCAGGTGCCTTTTTCGCCGGAACTAAAGCCTAACGAAGTGAGTGATTTGTGTGAGCGAGCGTGCGCTGCGTGGGTCATTACTGGGGCAGACGTTAAGTCTGTTCCTGCTAACCGTATGAGGTATCGCACGGACGGGGCTAAACTCGGTCTCCTGAGCAGTGGTTCTACTGGAAAACCTAAGCTTGTCCTGCGCGCTGCTGACCACATTGCGGCCGGCATTCAGATTTACGCAAACGCAGTAAATCTTACCGATGCCGATCGCATCCTTGCGCTTTTACCCCTAGAGCACAGTTACGGTTTTCACAATGTGGTCCTTGCAACGTTGGCTTTTGGTGCAACGTTGTTTTTCTCTCCGACGCCCCATCCACGTTTAGCTCTCCAAGCAATTGAGGAACACAACATAACGATTTTGCCCGCTGCACCGATATTTTTTGAGCTCCTCGTTAAATTTGCCGGCCGGGGCATCGAAAAACTTCCGCTGCGCGCAGCCATCTCTGTAGGAACTGCACTGTCGCGCATAATCTACGAAGAGTTTCTGGCAAGGTTTAAACTGCCGCTGTGGCAAAGTTACGGCACAAGTGAAAGTGGCCCCGTTGCGTTATCCAGGCGTGGAACTCTGCACGGAAACTTCCTGGCTCTTGGCGAGGTTTTTCCCCAGGTGAGGGTGACGATTCGGGCCGACGACGGGCGGATTCTCCCAGAGGGTGATATTGGCGAAATTGTGGTCGAATCCCCGGCGGTGGGCCTCGGCTACGAAGGCTCAGCAGGTCAAACCGGACGTTTTGAGGGCCGGCTGTTTTTTACCGGGGATAGAGGGTTCTTCTCAAACGGTGAGCTCTATTTTACCGGACGAAAAAAGAATCTCATTTCTGCAGCCGGTCACAAAGTGGATCCAGTAGAGGTAGAAGAAGTGCTCCGCCAACACCCGAAAATTCGCGATGTGGCGGTATTGGGGACACCCGATGACAACGGCATTGAGCAGGTGACGGCCTATGTCTGCACCTCATCACCCCTCACACATGGGGAGGTCCTGGCCCATTGTGCTGAAAGGCTTGCTCCATTCAAGCTACCACGCATCATTCATTTTCGCGATTCGTTACCACGCAATCGAATGGGCAAGCTTCAGCTGGAGAAGTTGCAATGATCTCCCGCTACATGGAACTCCGACAGCTCGGGCTGAAATGGAGCCACTGGCTAGGGGAGTGGCTGGCCTCCAAGTCACCAGCGACGTTCTTGCTGGTTTGTCATGCGCTAGGCACTATGGAATGGCTCTGGCGCCGCAAGGCTAGAAAGCGGGTAGCAAAGCAGCTGCGCGCCTTGCAAAGTCTTGCCGGCGTCCGTTGCGCGCCGGCAAAACCCCGCGACTACTTTACGAATTTCTGGCGCCTTAAATTGGCTCATGCCTATATCGCTTTAGCTCCATTCGAGCAGGTCGAAAAAATTGTGAAGATCGAAGGATTAGAGCATCTCCACGCTGCCCTCGAAACGAGAAAAGGCGCGATCCTTGCTAGTCTGCACAGCCTTCATGGACATCTTGCCGCGGCATACGTTGTTCGACTAGGAGTTCCCACAATATCGTTTCGCAAAGCAACGCGCGAAGGTTACGTGGGTACCTCCGCCGAAAGACTCATCTTCTATGGGGCTCAGCCTGTTTTTATGGACGAAACGCAACCGTTCGGTGCTGTTCTTAAACGCTGCTATGATTGGCTTCGTCAGGGCAACGCGGTTTTTGTTTATGTGGACGGCGTTTATGGCTGCGAAGAGGCTGTTGTCTCCATTTTTGGCCGAAAAGTCCTATTAAGGCCAGGCTTGCTCCGGTCGGCCGCGTTGGTGAAAGCCCCCATTATCAGTGTTGCTGCCACAAGTGAGCGCAACCACCTGATCATTCGCTTCTTTCCCTTCGTGGTTGTTCAAGATGGCGAAGATATCCAGAAAATTCTTCAAAGTCTCGCCCAAGCTTATGAGGACATGGTAAGCCGGTGTCCCGCTTCACTCGCGCTAGGCAAGTTTGAGAGACGGCTGATCAGATAAAAAAATACTTCTCGCCTCTTTTTTTCTTGAATGCACGCAAATATTGATTTTGCTCATACCTGTAACATGTGGCGAACTGCCCAAAAATCTATCTACACGGAGGGTGTAAGATGAAAAAAGAATTACTCATCGTAGCGGCTGCAGCGATGGCACTTGCAGGTTCAGGATATGCGGCTACCGTCCTGCAGGATTTTGAGTCCGGAACGCCGAATACGCCACTTGTAGCGCAGTGGTTTCCCGCCCT
>JANZZJ010000109.1 GCA_026419455.1 Candidatus Sumerlaeaceae bacterium
GCCCAGAGCCGCTTGGCTGAAAAGGGTCGACCGCCACAAGCAGCAGTACCCGCGCAGCCGACGCCTGGAGGTGGATCAACGCCAAGACCCGATACGGCACCCGCTCAGACATCAAATGTCCCAAAGTGGTTGCAGTTGATCACTGCTCGGCTGGAGTCAATTGGCGTCATGACGTACATTCGTCCCGTTTGGCGAGAACTGTCGAGTGGCCAGTACAATGCTTATCTGGTGGGCGTGCCGGCGGCAATTATCTCCCTTTGGATGCTCCCCTATTGGTTCATTCGGTTCCGGTGCCGGAAAGGCGATATAATCGCTGCTGAGTTGAGAGAACGAGCCAAACGATTAGGCATCATCGCCGTAGTTATGTATGCATTTCGTGCTGCGAAAGCTGCTAAGCCTAAGAATCGTTGTCCGTTCTGCAATAAGAGCCTAGATAAACTGGATGCCTATACGGATTTGAATTTCTTAGCATGTCCTCATTGCCATGAAGCAATCACGCCCATCTACGATCTCAAGGACTACATTGATCACCTCGTCAAGCAATTGGAACTCCAGCTCAAGCACTCGAAGGAAAACGTAATTGGCGGGATTGAACGTGACCTCATGCTTAAACTGGTGCGAGCTATCATTACCTTCGCAGTGCGTAAGCGGGCAAGCGATCTGCATCTCGAGATGGAAATTGATCGCGCAAAGCTTCGCGTCCGCGTCGACGGCATGATGTACGACTTCATGCATTTGCCTCGATCGGTGGCGTTGGCATTCATATCCGCCATAAAAATCATGGCGAATCTCGACATAACAGAGCGCCGCATTCCTCAAGACGGCAAGATCGGCATGTGGATTGATAAAGCTGACATCGATTTGCGGATTAACACAAGTCCAGCTGCGACCGGAGAAAAAGCTACCGTACGAATACTCAATCCCAAAGCGATTCCTTCTGAACCAGTTAAATTAGGACTCGATGGGGAAAATCTCGAGAGGTTTGAACGAGCCATCCACCGACCGCATGGAATGATTATTGTCACTGGGCCGGCCGGTTCTGGAAAATCGACTACACTCTACGTCGCTCTCAATGCCATCAATACTGGAGAAAAGAATATCATCACGATTGAAGACCCGATAGAGTACCAGATAAAGGGCGCCTCGCAGATGCAGGTGAATCCTGCCGCTAACTTTACGTTTGCCACAGGTTTGCGATCGATCCTCCGGCAGGATCCTGATGTTATCATGGTCGGCGAAATTCGCGACTCGGAGACGGCTGAAATAGCAGTCGAAGCTGCTCTGACTGGTCATTTGGTTTTCACCACGTTGCATACTATTGATTCTGCCACAGCTTTTGCGCGTATGGCAGACCTCGGCGTCGACACTGGACGCATGGCCAGTGCTTTGATAGGCATCATCGCGCAGCGACTAGTTCGTACGATTTGTCATGATTGCGCAAAGCCGTATAAGCCTAAGCGGGAACACCTTGAACAACTTAATGTGGGGGATGTCCCCAAAGACTTCGTATTCATGCGAGGCACAGGCTGCGAAACTTGTCTGAACACTGGCTATTGTGGACGAACAGGCATTTTTGAGTTTCTCATGCCGGATGAACAAATGCGCGAAGTGCTCGAAAGTGCGCCGCCGGTGTCGGTCATTAGGGAATTGGCACGCAAGAAAGGTCTTCCATCCCTAAAAGATGAAGGGGTGCGAATGGTTTGGAAGGGAATTACAACGGTCGAAGAGGTACTACGAGTCATCAGCTAATAGTCAGTGCTTTGGATGAGCTAATCTATGGCCCAGCCTGCGGTAGGCTGCTCAAGGGGAGCTTCGTTATAGAACCCCAATAACTCGTGGTAGAGGGCAAGGTATTCTCGAACTATTTTGCGCTCGCTAAAGAAGCGTTGAGCCCTGAGGCGTGCTGCGCGGCCCATGCTGGCTGCCAGTTCATGGTTTTCGAATATAGTAAGAACGGCTTCCGCGAAAGCATTGATGTCGCCTACGGAGCAAAGAAAGCCCGTTTTGCCATGACGGACGACTTCATTAAGGCCACTTCCTGATGTGCCAACAACTGGGATTCCAGACGCCATAGCTTCGAGGGCAGCCATGCCGAAAGATTCGTATTCACTCGTCAATATGAGCACGTCTGCCAAGCTGTAAAAGTCTTCAATGTTAGGATACTTACCGAGAAAGCGCACGTCGTCTTGAATTCGTAAGCGGTTTGCAAGCTCCTCAGCGTGAGGGCGCTCGGGCCCATCACCGATGAGAAGAAGTTTTGATGGCACGCTTTTTCTAACAATGTTAAAGGTCCCGACGACGTCGCGGACACGCTTTACTGGTCGAAAATTCGATACATGCAAAAGGATCTTCTGCTCCTTTGCTGCAAAGCACTCTCTCGGGAGACGGCGAGGACCGGGGCGGAACCTTGCGCAATCAACAAAATTGTAAATAACACGCGGGGGATTCTCGAGCGCAAAATTCTTCTCTGCGTGATCCGCTAGCCACTTTGAGACTGCTGTCACACTGTCGCTTTGCTCCAATGCCCATTGGGACAATTCATAAAAACTTGTGGTTTTTCCTACCAATGTCACATCTGTTCCGTGAACAGTTGTGATGAGTTTGACCCTGGTGTTGTTTGTCACCAGTCGTCCAAGAGCTGCGGCGATTGCATGGGGAACAATGTAATGAGCATGCACAATGTCCAGATCTTCCAGCCGCATGACTTTCGCAATATGCGAAGCCAAGTCAAGCCCCAGCATAGGAGCGGGGAAGACATCGTAGCTATATGCCTCAATCTCGTGATAATAGAGATTTTCGATAAGTTCCGCTTGCTGCAATCGAAATGGCAGTTGCGGGCTTAAGAAGTGAACGCGGTGCCCAACACGTGCGAGCGCTTTTCCAAGTTCAGTCGCAATTACTCCTGACCCGCCATAAGAGCCAAAGCACGCTATTCCAATATTCAGCGGGCGTAAGCGCGTTCTTTTTGTGACCACGTCATTCCTCGTTCTCAATTCTTAGCGAGCTTCATGAGCTACCGACTGTTCTCTGTTGCGAAGATAAATTAATAGAATGTTAATGTCCGCCGGATTAACTCCAGCGATCCGCAGTGCTTGCCCAATTGTCTCAGGACGCTTTGATGCAAGCTTTTGTGCTGCTTCCTTGCGAAGTCCTTTGATGCTCTCGTACTGCAAATCACTTGGCAGGCGTTGTTGCTCCAATTTTCTCAGCTTCTCGACTTGGACCTCCTGTCGGGAAATGTAGCCCGCATATTTTACCATGAGTTCCACCTGTGCATGAAAACGCTGAACTTCTGCGGTATCGTTGGTAAAGACCGCATCGTAGGGCGATCCCATTCCTATTTCCTCTATTTGCTGATAACTAATCTCGGGTCTTGCCAAGAGCTGCCAGAGGCTGATTCCTTTCTTGAGATCATCCAACCGATATCGCGACGCAAATTCGAGATCTAGGTCGTTTTGCCCAACAATTGTGTTTTTTAACCTTTCCAGCTCTTTCTCAACGGCCTGGCGATACCTCATGAAATTCTCATAGCGGGTTTTGCCGATGAGCCCCAATGCCCATCCGTACTCCGTTAATCGAAGGTCTGCGTTATCCTGTCGCAAGAGGAGTCGAAATTCGGCGCGCGAAGTGAACATGCGGTAAGGCTCAGTGTGGTCCTTGGTGATGAGGTCATCAATGAGGACACCAATGTACGCCTCGTCGCGACGCAAAACGAAAGGCTCTTGTTCCCTAACAGAAGTTAGTACAGCGTTAATTCCAGCCACCAGTCCCTGAGCCGCCGCCTCCTCATAGCCTGTTGTTCCATTTATTTGACCCGCGAGAAAGAGACCACGAACAGTTTTCGCTTCAAGAGTTGCCCCCACTTGGAAAGGAAATACGAAGGTATATTCGATTGCATATCCGACCCGCGTTATGTGCGCATTTTCCAGCCCCCGTATCGTCCGAAGAAAGCGCACCTGAATATCTTCAGGCAACGAGGTGCTAACGCCATTCACGTAAATCTCGTTCGTATCCAGGCCTTCTGGCTCCAAAAACACTTGATGACGTTCTTTATCCGCAAAGCGCACACATTTGTCTTCAATACTGGGGCAATAGCGCGGCCCCACACTTTTAATGAAGCCGCCGTAAAGTGCGCTCCGGTGCAGGTTCTCAAGGATGATTTGGTGTGTCTGGCTGTTAGTATAGGTCAAATAGCAAGGAACTTGGGGCAGCACCACTCCCCTGCTTGTGTGAGAAAAGAGTGGAGGTGGATCATCGCCATACTGTGGTTCAAGAGAATTCCAGTTAATACTCCGCCGGTCAATGCGGGCTGGTGTCCCGGTCTTGAGACGTCCAGTCTTTAGTCCCAGCTCCCGCAGCGATTCTGACAGTGTTTCTGAAGAACTTTCTCCTGCACGTCCAGCCGGAAACGACTTGTCTCCGATATGGATGAGACCGTCCAAGAAAGTGCCAGTGGTCAGGATGACTGCCTTGCACTCGATTCTTTCACCACTTTGTAAAACTACCCCAGTAACACGGTAGCTGTGTCCATCGGAGGCATACAACAGGCGCTCCACGGTCCCTTGGCGCAAGCACAGGTTGGGGACATTCTCCAAGAAATTTTTCATCCAGCGGGAGTAACGTAGCTTGTCTACCTGCGCCCGCGGTGCTCTGACCGCCGGGCCCTTTGACGTATTGAGCATGCGAAACTGGATGCCGTTATGATCGGTGGCAAGGCCCATGATACCGCCCAGTGCATCTATTTCACGCACCAAATGCCCCTTAGCCAAGCCGCCGATACTCGGATTGCAGCTCATCAGAGCTACATGGTCGAGATTCATGGTGATAAGCAACGTTTTTGCTCCCATCCGAGCGGCGGCATGGGCAGCTTCGCAGCCAGCGTGGCCAGCACCAACCACAACAATTTCAAACTGGTCAATCATCGGTTTGTCGCTATGAAGACTTCTGTGGTTCCCTGTGATTATGTATTCAATGTTTTGATACAATACTGGACAAAACGGGTTCGTTTCTTTCTCAATCAGATTGCTGGGCATAACAACCTTGTGGAGCACGTATGACCAAGATACTTGGTGGAAAGACAGCAGTAGTCTTCGGGGTAGCCAATAAGCGGAGCATCGCCTGGGCGATTACAGAGAGATTAGCTGAGGCGGGAGCAAAAGTGGCTCTCAGCTACCAGAGTCAGCGACTCGAACAAAACGTCCTTGAGCTAGCGTCAATGATCGACGAAGATCCTTGGGTTGCCCCTTGCGATGTCACCTCTGACGATCAGATACGCAGTTTCTTTCATTACCTTCGCTCAAAAACCTCACGTATAGATATTTTGCTGCACAGTATCGCCTACGCTCCACGCGAAGCTTTGGATGGGAGCTTCCTCGACACCACGCGTGATGCTTTTCAGGTGGCAATGGATGTTAGTGTGTATTCTCTCGTCGCGATAGCGCGGGAAGCCGCTCCCATGTTTGTAGAAGGCGGAAGCATCATTACAATGTCGTTTTACGGGGCTCAGAAAGTCTTTCCGCATTACAATGTCATGGGTGTTGCGAAAGCCGCACTCGAAGCCACTGTGCGATACCTTGCCTATGATTTAGGTCCCAAACGCGTTCGTGTGAACGCCATTAGTGCTGGTCCCGTCAACACTTTAGCAGCCCGCGGCATCAGTGGTTTTACAGAGATGCTCAACCGTTACGCCGAGCTTGCGCCTATGGGGCGAAGCTGCAATCAGGATGAGATTGCTCAAACGGCCCTATTTCTTGCAAGCGGTGGGGCCTCTGCAATAACAGGGCAAACCATTTTCGTGGACGGTGGATACGAGATCATGGGCATGCGGTAAAGTTTGCAGTTGCTGCAGGTCTTCAGCGGGAACACATTTTGTATGTGTTAGCATCTCGCGACGATAGGGAATGCAGGACGGATGATGAGGTCGGACGGGGTCCCGCAGTCGCCGTTATTCTTGCAGCTTTACTCTGTGGACTATGGGCACCGTTGCTTGTGGCTCGTCTGTGCTCCTTCGATTCTCTTCCAGGCCATCCTCGCTCGGACTTCGAGTACTATTTTTATCCCTTGCACTGTTTTTTGAAACGAAATCTCGCAGTTGGGACAATCCCATTTTGGAATTATCACTTGTTTTCCGGCTACCCAGTGATTGAGAGCGTCCAGAGTGCTCTCCTCTACCCGTTCAATACTCTCGCACTACTCCTCACCCCTACCGCGGTTCATTCCCTGGTTAGCCTCACCGTCTTTCATTTCTTGGCGAACTTTGCTGCATGGTACTGGTGCCTACGCTATGCTTTTTGTTTCGCTCCGGTCGTAAGCGCTCTTGTGGCTGCTTTTCCTAACATTACGTCAGTTATGCCATACCGGTTGTTCTCAGGTCATCTCACGGTAATTTTTACGCTCCCATGGTTTCCGGTTCTCATCGCGAGTGCCTACCGTATTGCGAACTGTTCAAGAGGCATTCCCTGGATCAGCCTGGCTGCAGTTGCTGTGGGGTTGGTCATAGTTGCAGGAGCTCCGCAATATTCACTCTTTGCTATCTGGTGTTTTCTCACGGTCTGTGGCGTTGCAACTTCCAGGAAATATTTGTTGCGTACGTTCAGCCGCGCCCTCGCCGCCGTAACTCTCGGTGGGATTTTGGCATCACCGCAAATTATCGCCACAACTGAGTACCTGCCATTTTCCGCTAGAAGTGGTTCGTGGAGCCCTCTATCCGTGCGGGCTGGTGCTCTGACAACCCTCCTGGAAACTTTATTTTTTGCCCCCTTTGGCAATGGTGTCACGGAATATCATGTTAATGAGCGCGGCGCTTGGGACACTGCTGGCTACATCGGCACGTTGGCACTTGTTTTGGCAGTCTCTGGCTTCATTGCTCGCAACGGAGCCACTCTCAGTGAATCGAAAGTTCGCAGGTGCGCGTTCTCGCTAGTGGTGATGGGGCTCTACCTCCTCGGGGGAGGATGGCTGCCTGGATTCGATCGGATCCGTGAAAATCAACGAGCCATCTTTATCGTTCACACTGGTCTTTTTCTGTCACTAGCAACCGGCCTGAATGCCCTGCTAGGAAATCACCGGAGTGGGGAAAAACACTCTACTGCTGCTGGCCGCCGTTTTACCGCTCTCCTTTTTATGACGCTGTGCTTCTCGCTGCTCATGCAAAGCGGATTCGCATCCCAATTCGGCGCGTTCTGGGAATGGTTTCGTCAGAATTGCGCCGGAAAAATGGTTTTTACTCCTCAAGAACAGATTGAAAGCGCAATGTTCGTTTGGAATGCGTCTCAACGCGCATTGAACTGGACTGTGGCTTGGCTTGCTATAGGTTGCGCCGTGGCCATGGCATCTCGCTGGCTAAAAAGTTGGGGCCCCATTCTCCTCGCTGGATTTGGTTTGCTTGATCCTCTTCTTTCGCACTTGGCCGCCTACGAAACGAGAACAAGTGTGGCTACTATGGGACCACCCCATAACATTTTCGAGTCACTCGAGGGTTTTTGCCTGTCTCAGCAAGAGTTGAGACTCGGGCCCGCGCGGGTCATCTTTCCAAACAGTCTCACAAATTCAGCACAGTGTTTCGAAGGCATTGGGGAAACAGGTGGCTATGATCCCCTCATGCCGAGGCTGGCTTTAGCGCGGCGCAACTATAGTGAACGCCAAATACCGATGGCGGAAAGAAAACGCCAACTGCACGACATTTTTGGAGTAGGGGCTCAAATTATTGAACCATTTTCACAGCCCGAGTTTGTTCCACCTAAGAGACGTATAATGCAACTGCACTGCCTCCGCGAAAGCTGCCATGTATCTGTGACCACCGTCACTCGCACATTTCAGTTACAGCCTTCTGAGCACCTTTTTGGGCCCATTGAAAACACCACTCACACCGTTGAGCACCAGAAAGAACTAGCGACGATTCTTGCTTGGTGCTCTAGCGACAGTAACGCATTGCATGGTATTGCAAACGGCTTGCCGACAAGAACAAAATGGTATAGGATTGGAAACGAGAATAGTATATACCTCTTATGCTCTACGCCCCGCAACAGCGTCCTGATCTTATCGGCAACGTGGTTGCCATGGTGGCGTGTCTACAGCAAAACGGATAGCGCAGAGAAGCCGCTGAAGGTCAACGGTTGGATGACCGGCGTACTCGTGCAGAAAGGCATTTCTATGCTGCGGCTCGAATACGTTCCTCCCGCTTGGCGAATTACGGTATTTTCCATGCTGTGTGGTGTTCTTCTCGTTGTTACTGGCATATTTTCGTCACGAGCCAAAGCTCAACCAGTGTGTTGAAGTCACTAGAATTCCCAGGGTTTGAAAATGTCTTTCCAAGTTCTTGGAGGCTTACGCATTTCACTCTCAATACACATCTCAACAGCTCGTCGCCGGTAGAGTTTAAGCGGCTTTTCGGCTCCCAACTCAGCTTTTGCCGATGTGAGCGCGTTTATAAAGTCCGCGCTAGTTTTGAATGCCACGCATCCGACGGCACACCAAAAAGGAATCACAAAAACGATGCCAATAACAGAGATGGCCAAAAGCGTACTCGAAGCCAGCCACAGCAAAAGGGCTGTAAACCATAACCGCGGGAGCATGGAAAGATGCATGAGTGCTTCACGCAGAACGCCCTTACCAAATCTACCATGGCGCCCTACGGCCCACGTTCCTAGTAAAGCAAGGGCGTAGGCGAAGAAACAAATAAACAAGTAAATAAATAATATAGCTACGCTCGAGGCAAGCATTGCGCTCGCTCCACCTGCCTGACTTGCAATTGTGGAGTAAAACCAGATGTTCACGAACATGAGTAAGGAGCCGAAAGCGACGGTTAATGCATAGATTATGGCGCCAGCGAAAAAGCACTGTGTTTTTCCCAGCAACGACTTAATCCGAAGGGACTCCTCATTGGCAATAATTTTGCCGACAAGTGTTGACGCAGAAACCCACCAGAGAAAGCAGATCACAGCTAAGACACCAAGTATTACGTGGAGCGTCCTGTTGATTAAAGGGGAGCTTGGGAACAATGCGTATAACAGTCCATACGAAATCCCCCAGAGCGTTATGCCGCCTAGGAAGCTGACACCTGCAAAAGTCCCGAGATAATCGTAGATTCCCCAGAACAGGCGGTAAAGAAATATCCGTGTCATCGTGCCGAGCCAGCTGCTTCTTCGAGCTCATCATCCGAAACGCGGGTGATTTTTGCTCCAAGCGCTGTCAGCTTATTCTCGATCGATTCGTATCCCCGGTCAATGTGGTAAACGCGGTTGACCACTGTCGTTCCTTCTGCGGCCAGTCCCCCCAGCACCAATGCAGCGGAAGCCCGAAGATCGCTGGCCATCACGGGAGCACCGCTCAGTTTTGGAACACCGATAATTGTCGCCATGCCATTAAGCACCTGGATATTGGCGCCCATACGATTAAGTTCGGCAGCGTGCAGAAATCGGTCTACGTAAATAGTTTCGCGAATAATGCTGGTTCCCGGCACCAGTGCAAGCAAGGCCATGAATTGGGCCTGCATGTCTGTGGGAAAACCTGGGTAGGTCCAGGTTTGTATGTTTGTGGGACTATAATTTTCAAAGCTTCCCCACACACGGGTCCCGTCGGGAGTTTGTTCTACTCTGGCTCCAATTTCGTGCAGCTTACTTACCACCGCGTCCATGTGGTCAAGAGGAGCATTTTTAATGATAATGTCGCCGTTTGTGATGGCTGCTGCCACCATAAATGTGCCCGCTTCAATCCTATCCGCAACGATGGTGTGCCTAGCTCCGCGGAGGGATTTTACCCCGCGGACACGCAACACGCGTTCCCCAGCACCTTCTATTTCCGCCCCCATTTTGCGAAGGAAAGCAATGAGTTCGCATACCTCCGGCTCCCTAGCGGCGCCGTGGATGATCGTTTCCCCTTCTGCTAGCACTGCCGCCATGAGGACGTTGCAGGTTGCTCCGACACTTGAACCCGCAGCGCCTGAAAGGCTGAATTCAGCCCCTCGGAGTTTTTCAACTTGGGCAACAACGTAGCCGTGTTCGATTTCCATTTTTGCCCCCAGGGCGGAGAAGCCCTTGAGATGTAAATCGATTGGTCGTGGTCCTATGGCACAGCCACCTGGCATGGAGACGCGTGCGCGACCGAGTTTGGCTAGCATAGGCCCCATAACGTACACGGACGCACGCATCTTGCGAACCATGTCATAAGGAGCTTCGTGGTTCCGAAAACCAGCGGGATCAATCATCATCACGTGGTCTTCAAATCGCACATCTGCTCCGAGGAACCGCAAGACATCTGCCATGGTGCCGGTATCGCGCAAATCGGGTACGTTGTAGAGTGTGGAAGGCGAGTCAGCCAGCAAAGCCGCCGCCATTAGCGGCAGGGTAGCATTTTTGGATCCACTAATCCACACGCTGCCCCTTAGGGGCACGCGGCCTTCGATGACAAATTTATCCACAAGCTATGTCCCTCTTATTAAGTCGTGAAGGCTATTTAGTAGGAGCCGGGATTTCATTGCCGCATGCTGCCAAACTAAAATGGCTTACTTTGCGTCGATTCAATTTTCGGCATGTGAGCGATGCATTCGATCTCGATCAGAGCATCCTTGGGGAGACGAGAAACCTCAACTGTTGCGCGCGCAGGCGGCAACACGGGGAAGAACTTGGCATACACTTCGTTCATTTTGGGAAAGTCATCTATGTTCCTCAGATAGACAGTAGTTTTAACGATCTGAAATAGCCCACTTCCGGCTGCCTCGAGAATCCCTTGCAAGTTTTTCAGCACTTGCTCGGTTTGCCTCTCGATTGTGTCACCTACGATCTCGCCGGTCTTCGGATCAACTGGCAATTGACCACTGCAGAATATAAAATCCGCACATTTTATTGCCTGTGAATAGGGACCGATCGCCGGAGGTGCTAATGGACTGACAATAGGAACCTTATCTTGCGAAATCATTTCTGAGCCTCCCTTACAAGAATGCGAAACAAATCTAGCCACGCGCCATGGCAATTCTGCCGGTTCGCGCCAATTCCAAAATACCATAAGGTTTCAAGAGGTCAATCAGGGCGGCAACCTTTGCCCCGCTTCCCACTGCTTCAATTGTCATCGACCCATGTTGGACATCGACGACTTTACTCCTGAAAATATCAGCAATTTCAATGACTTCGCGTCGGTTCTTAGCCGTTGTAGCCACTTTGAGCAAAACCAACTCACGCTCGATGTGATTTTCCTGCGATAGATCCATCGCACGAATGACATTCACCTGCCGATTGAGCTGTTTCAGGATCTGCTCGACAATCTGATCATCGCCCCGGACAACAATTGTCATGCGTGAGACCGACGGGTCTTCAGTTTCTCCTACCGCCAAACTGTCGATATTGAACCCGCGTCCGGAGAAAAGTCCTGCAATATGGGCTAAGACGCCAAACTTATTCTCGACTAGAACTGAAATCACGTGCTCCATAGAATCCACCTTATGAAATTGCCACCCGTTGATAAGATACCATCAGCCGGGGCCAGGACACGCGTCAATGAAAAGTAAAACCGTTCTCTTCGGTCAACCGGTAAACTCATCTGAGGTCGCAAACGTTCTTGAGCCGGTGATCTTGCTGGGTGCATTGCTTGTCATCTATTGGCCTCTCATGTCCCCCTCCCAAGTTATTGGGGGCATGGATTTTCAAAACCTTGTATTCCCTCAGGTTGCGTATGCAGCCACAGTTCTCAGGAGCGGTTTTATTCCGCTATGGAACTGGTACACGTGGGGAGGCTCACCATTGCTGGCAGCATGGCAGAGTGCCATTCTTTATCCACCGACGTGGTGTGCAATTTTCATAGGCGTCCCTTTTGGTTTACAAATTATCATTTTGTTACATTTGTGGATAGCCGCGCTGGGAGTTTCCCGACTCACGCGGACACTATTTCCTGTATCACGGCGAGGCACAGTTCTCACGGGGTTGTGCTACGCAGGGAGTGGTTTCTTTCTGGGGCACATCGAGCAGGTTAATTCCGTGGCTGCTATTGCCTGGACCCCATGGGTTGTTGATGCGTTTGTTAGTCTATTATGTTTTAGAAAAGGTCTGCGGCAATTGATTGTGTGCACAAGCCTTTCGCTCTTATCGGGACATCCCCAGCACATCCAGCTTGCGCTGCTTCTCACGGGCGGGGGATTATGCTTTTGCTATGTTTTGCTTTTTTTAGGCGGCAATCCCCCGGTTAGCGCAAAGGAGACTATTGGACGTTGTCTTCTTGCAGCAGGCAGTTTCGTGGCAAGCCTTGCTATTGTGTCGGGACAGGTGATTCCAGCCCTTGAACTAGCGTCGTTTTCCGAGCGTATCTGGCCCTACAGCGATCCTTTCACACCTCACTTCCGGTGGAGTCATATTCCGGCTTTTGTAGTGCCGCGTTTTTTTAACCATCTAGCTGGAACAGAAGGCCAACCTGTAGGCTACACTGAAGAAAGTGTGTACGTTGGCATTGCGAGCTTTGCCCTGGCCGCCTATGGGGTCGCTTGGCTGGCAACTCAGCGGAAGTTTTTCACTGCGCTAATCCTCACATTTTTCTGCTTTATGTTGTCTATGCTTTTCGCCCTTGGTCCGGAAGGAGGGGTCGCTCCTCTTTTGGTTAACACTTTTCCCGGTTTGGCCAAAATGCGCGGGGCAGCTCGAGCGCTGAATTTGTCGGTGATGGTAGTGTCCATCTGGGCTGGGAGTGGCTACTCAAGGCTCTTACGCAAATTGTCAGGGCCGTGGCGCACAACCGTCGCTATCGTCATACCCTTAGTGGTCGTGGCTGATTTTAGTCTCACCCATCGTCCAGAACTTCTATCTTTGCTTACTCCCGCGGCGGCAATGCGGAATCTAAACACAACTGTCGAAGACATTCGCCCAACGTGCGATTCGCCCCAGCGGGTTTACCGTTTTATGGCTTACGATGCGGACCTGTACCTGGACCACAGGTCATCCGCTGTTGCAGAGCGCTATGTGCGCATCCAACCCAATCTCAACATGCTTTACGGGGTTGCCGTTAGCGATGGGTATGAAGAAGGACTGTTACCTCCCTGGCCTTATGGAAATTTCTTGCGACACTTTAACCGAAACCTACGGAACGAAAGCCTTGATCGAGCGCTGCTTGCGCTGATGGGCGTGCAATTTGTTCTCACTGAATATCCGGCAACCTTCGACTCGACAATGTGGGAAAAAATTTCCGAAACGCCACCTCGTTCCTGGACCGGGACAAAATACTCCCTATGGAGGAACCGAATACCGACAGCGTGGTTTTGGGATCCTCAAATATTATTCGCTACGAGGACGGGAAAACAACCCGACATAATCAAAATCGTGCAAGCGTACTTTACGCCGCATAGGAAAAACACCTCAACGCTGCCCCCCCGAGCTGAGACACGCCGGGACATTCAATCCCATCCAGCCATAAGTTTGAACGAACAAGATTTTGCTCGTGCGAGCGTGGAAAGCAAACTGTGTGTAGCTCGGGTGCTGCCTAATGGCCTCCACATTAAACTGCGAAGCGATCCCCCTTTCACAGTGCTATTCAGTGGCCCTCTTTGCCCTGGCTGGAAATGGATTTCCTCAGACCGCCGAATGGAGGATGCTGTGCTTTCAGGAAATTTCCGTCCGTTTGTTCTGGTGAAAATCCCACGCTTTAGCGGTGGTCACAACCGTGGTACATGCCGCCTTGTGTATTATCCATTTTCATACCGCGTTGGGGTATTCGTCAGCCTGCTGACACTTGCCGTCTTGACTGTAATTTGGTGTCGCAGACGTCCAGAACCTGCATTCCACAGTTGACCGGCCTGATGATTTGAAATTTACTTTCAGCTATGCCAGATAAGACAAATCGGCGATATCCGCGTGTACCGGTTGACTTGTTAGGGACCCTGTGCATCCTTATTCCCGAGGAAACTTTCCAACCAATCGTGCGTGATGTGCGCATTCACGACCTCAGTGAGCGGGGTGCGATGGTTGAGTTTTCCACGCCGGAAAGCACAGTAAAATCACTTCTTCGTGCTACCCGCTATTGCCGCCTGAGCTTTCATGATCGCGAAGACCTACCTGAGAAAATCATTGGTAAAGCAGTTTGGGTCCAGCCGATCGGAGCGGGGGAAATCGTACGGTGCCGCCTAGGCCTGTTTTTTGAAGAAGCTCCGCCAGAGGTCATTGCGAAGGTCAGATGCTATGTGGAAAAGCGACTAAAAGAACTGGCAGATGCTCCACAGGCGCAATGACGCCATGGCGGCCGACACGCGACAAAAGTGGGTCACCGAATCTGGACGTTAGAGGTGTTTTGTGTGGTTCGATAAGAAAAGCTGGCGACTCCGAAGGAAAATCAAGGACCTTCAGGCTGACCTGAGAGAAGCCGAAAAGGAAGGTCGTTACATTTTACAAGACGGTCTATTTTTTGCCGAGCTCGAAGACATGGGCGAGATGACCATGCTCGTTTTCGGTTCGACCGATATTCTCTCAGTTCAGGAGGAATCGGTAATCCGTAATTTCTTTGAGAGAAACGGGTTCACCGTTCACAAGCTCAAAATCGACAAAACCCAAAGCCATCTAGCCGATGTTGAGATTATACCTCCCTCGGAGATGATTCGTCACATTGCCAGGCGTTTGAAGGTTAATGGTTTCAAAGTTTTGGATGACACCAATAAAGAAACTCCTAGCGACGTAGCCAGCCATATTGTGACATTAAGTGGCTTAATCCGATCGGTCTTGGTGCATTTTTGCGATCGGGTACGCGCAACGATTGCCACAACGCACATTAAAATGAATAAGGAGGGCAACAGATTATTGCACTGGATGCCGAAGATTTCCGAAGCTGTACGTCTCAAGGTATCTAACGATCTGCTGGCAATCCTCCAACCCCTGTTCGAGGAGGCATATTTGGAGTTTTACGGTCACTTGGGAAGTAGTACCCGCGGGGCAGCCCCGCCACTCACATCGGATTCCGCGACCGATCGAATACCCTCGGTCAGGTTCTCACCCGAAATGGCTGCACCACCGCCACCGTCCGCAGTACCGACGCCACCGCCACCCAGCCAGCCGGTTCAATCGTTCCCAAAATCTCAGACTCAAAAAGAGCCATCGCCCCCCGTCGAGGAAAAAATCCGCTTAGCTCCCATCAAGACCGCAGACACAGTAAAGGCTGCGCCTCCCCAGGCAGCCTCGGAGAGCGATCGAGTCGAGATTGAGCGAGTCTTAAAAGAACTCGATACAGCCGAAACTTTGGCGCGCATGTACAAAAGGCTTATACGTGCCAGCACCAGCCGGTGCATTCGAAATGCGCAGGGATTGCTGGAAGAAGCCAATAAGCTTTTCAGGGCCAGTGCGGCATGTATTCTTGTAAAAGTTCCGCATGCCCATGGCATCACCATCCACGCTCAAGCCGGAAAGCCCCTTGTCTGGGGCGAAGGAGGGAAGGAAGGGTTTCCAGTTTCGACTTCAGTAGTGGCAGAAGTTATTCGTAGCCGTCGAGCAGTTAAGTCGGACCAGGCGAGTACTCCAGCCACTGAGAGTATGATTTTGCACCGGATTGAGGCCGTGGCAGCAGCTCCGATATTTTTCAATGGCGAAATCGTCGGGATCCTGTACGTGGATCGTCGAGAAGGCCTTCATCCCTTTGACAAGAATGACTTGCGCGCTTTGGAAAAACTGGCAAAGGTGTTTGAAGAATTTCCGGATCTCACACTGGGGCTGGTTTGAGTGCTGCGCGCCGTCACCGTCATGAGAGCATTTCGAGAGTTTTCGCTTTCTAGTATTTGTTGGTTCTGGCGGAAAAGGGAAACCCATTCGCCGCCAATGTGGTTGTTGGTTACCTGTCTCTCGTGTTTTCTCGTGTACGTTTCGCGAGAGAGTTCTGCGCGGCAAACGCAATGGCGGCAGGTTAATCTCCCAGTTTCTACTCTGAGTCCCGTCACGACTCTCCACCCTGTGGATCTGTGGGACGATGAGCGCGACGAGTTTGTTTTGGCCACTCCATCGGGTTCACTTGAGATTTTCGGTTGGGAGGGGGAAAAGCTTTCGGCTCAGCAAAAGATCCAACTACCTCTCGAGCAGGGAGAGCATGCTTTTTTTACCTTTGCGCGACTGTTCCAAGGCACCAAACGCTCTCTTGTGTTTCAGACCCCCAGCGGCCTCTTCTACTGGCCAATTACGGGGAATCGTTTCGATGTAAGCGCCAAACGTCTTATCGATGTTCAGCTGCCCCCTGCAGACATTTCCTCGCCCAACTGTCAGTATTTCGAAATGGCTTTTGATTTGAATGGGGATGGACTTGATGAGCTTCTAATTCCTTCCAAGGATCGGTTTATCATTTTTCGGGCACGCGAGCCATTGAGGTACTCAGCGCTTGAGTTGCCTCGCAATCCCTACAAGTACACGGCAACGTTCGATTTTCGTAAACAGCTCCCCGACGACCCCGTACGCGTTAGCAGCATCAGTGGAATGATGCTTCGCCGGCGCGGTGTTGACGATCTGGTCTTCTACGACGCCAACCAGGATGGGCGCGAGGACCTGGTTTATACGAGCATCGTGCCAGCTCCCAAAAGCCGCGAAATAGAGCGCTATGAAGTTTTCCTTCAGCGACAAGGATTCACTTTTTCAGACGTTCCAGACCAAGTCATTGACGTGCCATTCGATGAACGAGCCTACGTAACATTTCGCGACTTCGATGGCGACGGACGCTCCGAAGCGTTTGTGGTCACTAGTAACTACGACATCGTTGCGCCGCGAACACTTATCCGAATTCTTGGTGGCAGCAAGACTCAAACAACGTCATCGCAGGAACGTTTTAGGCTTATCACAAAAGACCCTATTGGTTTAGTGAAGATTGCCGACTTCAATGGTGATGGTCGGGATGACTTCGCATGTACTTTTTTTAGCTATCAATTTGCATCCACTGAAGACATCGCAAGTCTTGTTGCCGCAAATCGCGTTCGCTTTAAGCTCCAGTTTTACATTGCGCAGCCAGGAAAGCTCTTCTCTCGTCAGCCAAGTTACGAATTTGAGCTCAACCTGAGCCTAAAACCGGAATCCTATGGAGCCTATCCGCCCTTTTATTTCCTGGATGATATGAATGGCGACCACATTCCGGATCTCGTGGCGAGAGCAGACGAGACCCGCGTAGCGGTGTATTTGACGCAGGGGCGCCTCGCTTACTCACGGCAAGCCAATTACAGTTTTCAAGTGCCTTCGGATGCGGCTCTAAGTTTTACAGACTGCAATGGCGACGGCCGGCAAGATATCATAGTTACCAGTATCCAGAAACAGAGCGTTAGTATCTTCCTCACACCCTTAGAGAAAGGGCAATAAAGGCTCATGTTCAGGTCACTGAGCGCTTATATGGATGCTGCGGCCGCTGTCGCAGAGGGGCTGACGTTAAGGGAAAAGGTTGGGCGCGTCTTTTTGTTCACTCTTCGCAACTTGCCAAATGCTGAAAACCTTCTCGCTCTGGAGCCAGCAGGTTTTATTCGTCTTTATTCCGATGCTTTGACTGCCTCGCGGCAGCATAAATGCTTACGGGACCGTGCTCCATATCCGTTACTTATCGCCGCAGACTTCGAAAAGGGTGTAGCTCCGGTTTTGGCTGCTGCCACAGAATTCGCTCCTGCGATGGGGCTTGCAGCGACCCAAGATCCTACTTTGACCGAGTCTGTTGCGGTCGCCATTGCCACTGAAGCTGCAGCGGTCGGCGTAAATTGGAACCTCATGCCAACGTTGGATGTTAACACCGATCCTGAAAACCCTATTATAAACGTGAGGGCGTTTTCCGACGATCCTAAAATAGTGACAGCACACGGCCTCGCTTTCCTTCGGGGATTACGGAAAGGCGGGGTTGCTGCGTGCGCAAAACATTTTCCGGGCCATGGCCCGACACACTCGGATTCTCATCTCACGCTTCCAGAGGTAAGAATTGACAAACGTCAGCTGATCACCTATCATCTTGCCCCCTTTCAAGCAGCGATTGAAGAAGGTATTGAGGCCGTGATGGTAGGCCACTTGAGCTGCCCAGCCTTAGATCCATCGGGTGTTCCAGCTACTTTCTCTTCGCGAATCATCGAGGGCTTCTTGAGGGGTGATTGCGGGTTTCAGGGAGTGGTGGTCAGTGATGCGTTAGATATGGGCGCTCTTACACGAAGCTTTTCCCATGAAGAAATTGCGGTGCGTGCTTTGCTCGCCGGATGTGATCTTCTAATAATGCCTGCGTTCCCCTATCAAGCCTACCAAGCGGTTTATGCCGCAGTCCAAGATGGAACCATCCCTAAAGCGAGGCTTGAGTCCGCCGTGCGGCGCGTGATAGCGCTTGCATGTTGGGCACACGATCTATCGGCCCAGGAGCTTTTTGATTCGACGGGCAATATGGACAAGATCTGTTGTGACAACCATCAAGATCTTGCGGAAGAAGTTGCCCAGCGAAGCCTTACACTCATTTCAGACAACGCTTCTCATATTCCGTTAACGAACGATAACGTGGCTGTGGTAAGTTTTTCAACAACCCAAGACGGACTTTTCGAATATCTGAGCCCTAAGAGTTTCGGCGATTATTGCGCACGTTTTAGTTCGCGTATTTCTTCGTTTTACTGCGGTTTTCTAGGCGAACAGCGGTATGATATCGAAAATCAGGAAGAGTATGTGCTTCAGCTGTGCCGTCAAGCTGACGTGATCGTTGTCGGCATCTTTGCGCGCCTAGTTGTTGCTGGGAACAAAAAGGGTTTAGAAGAACGTGCACGCTCGCTGCTCGAAAGAATTGCAGCGTTGGGGAAACCCGTGATAATTTCACTTTTCGGTTCTCCCTATCTCGTCCCCCATCTTCGGCGCTACGCTGAGACTATTTTATGCGCCTACGGTGGGGGACCGGCTCAGCAAAAAGCCGCTGCATTGACGCTTTTCGGCCAGAACATGTGCACGGGCTCGTTGCCCATTCGCATCGTTTGACGCTGGTGTTAAATTTATGAAGATGCCTAAAACGCGGGACCCCCGCACCGACGAATTGGTCAGAGAAATAGACGCTCTGATAAGACTTTACGACGTCACCGAGCTCCACAGGCTCCGTGAAAAACTGGCGCCTAAGTGGTGGGAAAGTGGCTTGCGAGTTTTGCTGTTCGTTGCTGGGCTAGGTTTTTTGATAACGATCTACAAGCTTATCCCCTCGGATAGCGCACTCCTTTTTGGTTTTGTTTTTGGTTGGTTTCTCTTATTCGTACTCGCGTTGCTGGCAAGCATCGAATATTTACTTCTGAAAATCCACGCGTTAAGCCGTCTCTACGAGTGGCAGACACGCATTATTGACCATTTGATTAAGCAGTCTGTTGGTGCCGCAAAGGAAAAACCGGAAGAGACTGGTCGTTCTTCCGACAGACCTTTATGAGCCGACTGGGCCAGTTTCCGCTCTCAGCACGACAATTTTGCTAAACGGGAACGCTTATATATTTGTACTGTCATTGAAAAACCAAGGAATCCTTCTCTAACTGGGTTTGGCCATCATTGCTTGTGCCCATACGAACGTTCCCGCACAAAGAAGGAAGAAAATACACTGCTTTCAGTATTGTTGACGCTCAGGGGTGACGTGATCCCACAAAGGCGCAAACTCATTTTTCAGGCGTACAGGTGGTACCATCAATGCACCGTCTACCACGGCTAAGAATACTCGACAAACTGTTGCTCAGGGAGTTCTGGCTTGCTTTCCTCGCTACGTTAGCTTTCTGCACCTTGCTTCTAGTTGTTGCCACCATTTTCGATAAATTTCAGGAAATCATCGAAAATGAAGCACCGTTCGATAAGGTGGTGCTGTATTTTCTTTGTAGCCTCCCATTTAAGCTTGTTCAGGTAATGCCATTGGTGGCTGCGCTTGGTGTTTTGTTTTCTGTGGGTGGGCTGGCGCGTAATAATGAAATTCTCGCTTTCCTTACCAGTGGTGTCCACAGCTTACGCATAGCAGCACCGATCATCGCGTCTGGGGTCATTGTTCTCTTGTGTGTGTTTATCGTGAATGAGTTTTTTGTGGCCCCACTGGAACAGCAAGCACGGTATCTTGAGAGACGCTATATTGAGGCAAAGAGTGAAAGTAAACTTGCCACGCGGCGCGACATTTTTGTGCGCGGGATGGGAAATCGATTTTATCTGATGAAGATGTACGATACGCGGCAGGGACGAATGTATAGTCCTCAAATTGTTGATATGACGGAAGATTATTCCACATTACGTCAACGCATCGACGCTAACGAGGCGTTATTTCTGGGGGAGAAACCGAACGAGCAGCGGTCAGAATGGGAACTGGAGCAACCCCGCATTTGGGTTTTCGATGAAGACGGCCGACTGAAGAGTTTCGAACACTTTTCGGGCAGACACGTTGTGTTTTTAGAACCAGACCTTTCGGTGATTCTCGGGCAAAAGAAAAAACCCGAGGAAATGAACTTTTTCGAGCTGCGACAACACATCGAAATTTTGGCAGAGCGTGAACAGCCAGTTTTTGAATATCAAACAGATCTGCACCGCAAGCTAGCCTCGCCCATTTCCATATTGCTGGCCATGCTACTGGCATTTTCTTTTGCTGTGCGCAGCCGTGCTGGGAATGCCACAAGTGCATTTGGTTATGGACTGGCCTGGACAATTGCCATCTACGGAGTAAGTGCGTTTTTCGCGGCGCTCGGTCATTCAGGAGCCCTCTCGCCACTGTGTGCCGCATGGTTTCCAATTTTCTATTTTGCAGCCATGACCGTTTATTACGTCCGCAAGAGTTATCGCTGGTACGCGTGAAACGGCTGGAGCTTTGCCCGTAGCTTTTAATGGGCTCCAAATTCTATGGGACGGTTCAACGACATCATCAGAATTGAGTGCGCTTGGCCGGCAAGTCTCTCCACGAGGTTTGCGATCCCCTTTTGTGGTGTGTAATCACGGAGGCTCGTTCCTACCGGAAGACTCGCCATACTTGCAGCGCGCAGGCGTGCATCTTCAACGTTCCCCAGTCGGTCTACTAGACCAAGGGCAAGAGCCTGCTCTCCCGTGAAAACACGTCCGTCTGCCAGACCTTTCACGTAGTTGACAGTTTCAACGGGCACCGACAATTCCCGTGCCATCTCGTCGCTATTAAAGGCCGACAGCTCGATTGATCCTTCCCGACTCTTTGTTTCTGAAGTGGCGATAATTTCGTTAAAAACGTTCGGCCGTAAAGATTCCGCTTTTTCGATAGCTTTGTGACGCTGTCGAACCACCTCGCGCACGAATTGCCGGTGGAGATCGAAGACGATTTTTTGTAAGAGTCGGCGCTCCTCGTCGCTCATAGGCCGAAGCGGTGAGCCGGTATCTTTGTGCTCGCCGCTTTTAATGATATTGGGGCGGATTTTCAAGCTCCTCAGTAATTCATCCAGTTCCACGTCGGTCGCAATGACGCCAATGCTCCCTGTTATGGTACCGGCATTGGCAATGATTTCGTCCCCAGCGACTGCAACGTAATACCCACCTGAAGCGGCCACGTTCCCCATCGAGACAACGACAGGTTTTTCAGAGCGTGTGCGGAGGAGTTCCCGATAAATCTCCTCACTAGCACCCACTGCACCGCCGGGGCTGTCGACACGAACCACCAAAGCCCGCGCACGATCGGATTTTCGTGCCCGCCTGATAGCATCAACAATTTCGCGGCTTTCATAGATGGGGCCTTCAATACGAACCAGAGCGATACATTCACCGAACTCTGTGCGGCTCACCAATGCTCCCAGCACAAATAAGCAGATCAATACAGCGCAAATGAAAACAAATGTGGCAAGACAGCCTATCGCGAAATTGCGACGCATAGGAATCCTCCGCGTCTTCTTCCACTTATTTTAGGAAGACGTTAACGTTCGGTGCTACATTTGCTCGGGATGTTCAATCCCAAGCAATTCTAAGCCAAGCGCAATCGAACGAGCTGTAAGATCTGCCAGAGCCAGTCGTTGCGAACGAATCGGTTCGGGCGCCTGGAGCACAGGGCATTTTTCATAGAAACCGGTGAACCGGGTGGCAAGCTCATACAGATACGAGCAGAGCAAATGTGGCTTTAGTTCCGAGCAGACGTTTTCAATAGCTTCACCAAGCCGAATAAGATGCTTGCCGAGGCGCAGCTCGGCCTCCTCAGTGAGTTCTATCCGAATATTCGGCAACTCCGAAATACCACCCTTGCGGAAAATTGACCGAATGCGTGCGTAGGCGTACTGAAGATAAGGGGCGGTGTTTCCCTCGAGTGCTAACATTTTATCCCAAGAAAAAACGTAGTCGCTGAGACGGTCTTTACTGAGGTCGGCATATTTTACTGCCCCAATCCCCACGGCCCGAGCGATGCGCCTTTTCGTCTCTTCAGGTAAAGCAGGATTCTTCTCGCTGACGAGCGAATAAGCACGCTCCTCGGCTTCATCCAGAAGATCTTTCAATTTCACCGTGTTGCCGCTACGCGTTTTGAAAGGCTTTCCGTCCTCGCCAAGCATGGTGCCGAAGGGGGCAAACTCGAGCTTTACGCCCTTTGCCCACCCTACACGGCGAGCCACCTCAAATACCTGCGCAAAGTGCTGGGACTGACGCGAGTCATGAGTGTAGATGATACGAGAGGCTTTTAGCACTGCCACGCGGTAGCGGATCGCAGCCAGGTCAGTCGTCGCATAAAGGTAACCGCCGTCTGATTTTTGAATTATGAGAGGGTTGTCATAGCTCGATGTGAAAACGACAATCGCGCCGTCGCTTTCGACTGCAAGTCCGGTATTTCGGAGTTCCTCTACGACGTTGGGAAGCATGTCGTTGTAAAAGCTTTCACCACGCTCGTCAGCTACGGTAAGTCTCACACCTAGACGCTCATAAATGGGTAGATAATGACGTCTGGTTTCTTCCACGATCCGCTGCCAAAGCTTTCGTTCCTTGTCAGCTCCGCTTTGAAGGCGGACAACCGTCTGTCGAGCTTTTTCTTGAAATGCAGGATCGGCGTCAAAGCGAGCTTTCGCAGCACGGTAAAATTCTTCGAGATCTTCGATATGAGTCTCAGCCGACATATTAGTCTCTTCAAGGTAGGCGATGAGCATACCGAACTGGGTCCCCCAATCGCCCACATGGTTCTGCCGGATTACCTCGTGGCCTAGGAACTCAATAACTCGGCTTATTGCATCGCCAATGATAGTGCTGCGCAAGTGCCCGACGTGCATCTGTTTAGCGATGTTCGGTCCCGAATAATCGACGACTACCCGTTCACGCTGTCGTGCAAGGGGGACGAGTAAGCGCTCGTCACTCGCCATCTGAGTTAATCGCTCGGCGACAAACGTCGGTGACAACGTTACATTAATGAAACCTGGTCCAGCGATGGAGATATCCTCGGCCATAGCGCCGAGGTGAAGGTTCTCTGCTATTTTTTGGGCTACCTCCCGCGGGGTCGTGCGGGTCGTGCCCCCAGAAGATAGCTCCTTCGCCAGACTCATTGCCACATTAGCCTGGTAGTCGCCAAACCTTTCATTGGTGGCAGGTGTTACGAGCGGAGAAATGTCCATCCCGTAGGCACGGCGTATGGCTTCGCGAAACGCGTACTCGATTTGATGTATCACTAGTTCGGCCACTGCAAAGGTTCTCCTTTATGCCGCCCGATTAATGACGTGCAACCTGCTCGCTCGCATCCGGGAAGATCGACGCAGTTGACTCGTACGCACAACGCAAATCGCGCGTCGCAATACTTATGGTTTGGTTGCAAGTTTCAATGACGAGGTCCCCCCCGCGTGATGTTCTGCCTAGCTGGCGGACAGGAAGATTGTAACGCAGCGCCAGGTCGAAAACATGTTGAGCTGAAGCGATCGGTACAGCAACCACGACTCTGGGCGCAAATTCCCCGAAAAGTTCGGCATAGCAGGTGCGAACATCCGAGGCATCAATGGCTATTTGCGCACCAAGCCAATCCGTCTCGCTCCAGACAAGACACTCCACAAGAGATACTAATAATCCGCCAATCGAGCAGTCGTGGGCAGATGCCCCAAGATTCGTAGAAGCAAGATGGACAAGAAAATCTACCATTTGCTTTTCCAGCCCCAAATCGCAAGGGGGGCAAGGTTTACAAGCTTTGCCAGTTCGCCAGCGCAGAAATTCACTCCCACCCAGATGCTCGCTAACGGGCCCAACAAGTAGAATGCTGCACTCATCGTGAGGGAAGAAACCTTTCATGGGGCGAACTGGCGAGTCAATGGCTCCAATCATTCCAATGACGGGTGTCGGACAAATTGCGCCCTCAGGACTTTCGTTGTACAAGGAAACGTTTCCGCCGGTTACTGGGGTATTCAAAGCTCGACACGCATCACCAATGCCACGAATCGCTTCTGCAAGTTGGTAGAATATTTCTGGCTTTAAGGGACTCCCAAAGTTGAGGCAATTTGTAATTGCAAGGGGACGAGCGCCCGTACAGGCAACATTGCGCGCTGCTTCCGCCACCGCGTGTTTTCCACCTTCGTAGGGATCAAGGTAACAAAAAAGAGGATTCCCATCTGTAGAAACAGCAAGAGCCTTCCCTGAACCGTGCACTTTCAGCACAGCGGCGTCATTGCCAGGTGGAATGAGGGTTTGTGTCTGGACCATGTAATCATATTGCTCAAAAATCCATCCTTTCGAGCTCACGTTCGGAGAAGCGAGAAAATCCATAATCACCGATGGCAACATTTCCAGCGGAGGAAGCTGCATATCGTCAGCACGGGGCAATTCTTCAAGGTAAGCTGGTTTCACGCCTTGGCGATGATAGATGGGCGAATCCTCAGAGATTTTTGTTGCGGGGATCTGAGCAACCACCTGACCCTTATGGATCACAGTCATGAGTCCGGAGTTGTTCAGTTCGCCCAGAACGTGAGTCTCAAGGTCCCACTTAGCCAGTATTTTCTTTACTAGCGGCAGCTGCTCAGGAGTGCAAACCCCCAGCATGCGTTCCTGCGATTCACTCAGCATGATTTCGTACGCGCTCATGTTCCGTGCGCGCTGGGGAACTTTGTCTAGGTCAATAGTAACCCCCATGCCACCCCGGCCAGCCATTTCCGCTGTGC
>JANZZJ010000153.1 GCA_026419455.1 Candidatus Sumerlaeaceae bacterium
GGTATCAAGCGTCCCATTAGTGGCCCGTGTGGCCGAAACGTTGCGTGGACTGGACGCGCTCATTCCCTTTTTGTGGCTAGCGGCGGGAGCGTTGTGCGTCCTAGTGGTGGATTGGTTTCAACCGGCAGAAAAATCTCACCGTACCAGTTGGGCCGCTCTTCTTTTTTTATTGGGAACCCTTGTCGGACTAACAACGCTGTGGGGTAAGACGTTGCAGCAGCCGATCAAAGTGGGGTGGGATCTGCTCGTCTTTGACCCGTTTGCTTTGTTCTTTAGCCTTTTATTCGTTGTTGCCACTTTTGTAGTTGTGGGGATGTCGCGCAGCAGTAAGGAGCTTGAAGGACGACGGCTCGGCGAGTACTATGCTCTGCTTCTCAGTGCGACGCTCTCCGCATGTTTGCTTTCGGCCAGCCAGAATCTGCTAGTGCTCTATCTGTGTTTCGAAACACTCTCACTTAGTTCATACGTGCTTGCCGGCTATGCAAAGGATCGTCGGGCTGGTGTCGAGAGTGCTCTGAAGTACGTCCTCTTTGGGGCAGTCTCTTCAGGTATGATGTTGTACGGTCTCAGCCTGGCTTACGGACTGGTGGGATCGCTTAATGTGGCAGATCTCGTGAACCTGTTCACGAACTCCCCAGCAACTTTCCTTCTTATCATGGTGCTGCTTTTGGCCGGATTCGGGTTTAAAATGAGCCTTGTGCCTTTTCACTTCTGGGCACCGGACGTGTACCAAGGTGCACCGACACCGGTTACGGCTTATCTATCGGTTGTGTCGAAGGCTGCTGGTTTTGCCGTATTTCTCCGTCTGCTTGCTCCATTCGTAGGACTCAGTCTCTTGATCGGACAGAGCGAGGCACATCCCCCGCGTGTATATCTCTATGGTTTGCTCAGTCTCCTGTGGGTGGTTGCTACCCTTACTATGACCTTGGGGAACTTCGTGGCTCTTAAACAGAGTGATTTCAAGAGGCTGCTTGCTTACTCCTCTATTGCCCACGCAGGCTATTTGGCTGCGGCGATTGTGGCGCACAATAGAGCGGCATACGAGGCTGTGGTGTTCTACTTTGTCGTCTATGCCATTGCAAACCTGGGGCTGTTTTTTGCAGCCCAAATTGTTCATGCGGTTAAAGGAACTTTCGAGATCGATGGTTTCAAAGGACTAGTCTATCATTCCCCTGCCTTAGCGGCAAGTGTCGCCATTTTGCTTTGGTCGCTGATCGGGTTGCCTCCGAGCGCCGGCTTTATGGGGAAGTTTTACCTTTTTGTGGCGCTCGTGAAACGTGGATTGGCTTCGCCATTTTCTGCCTTTTATTACTCTTTGTTGCTCATCGCTTTAGCCAATAGCGTCGTCTCGCTTTACTACTACATTTCTGTTATCAAGCAGATGACTTTTTATCGGCCTAGCGAAACCGTTCAACCGTGCCAAATAAGCGCATTTGCGCGGACAGCCTTGGTAGCTGCAGCGGGGCTCATCCTGGGAATCCAGCTCTACTGGCAGCCTCTGAGCGATTTAGCAGCCTCGGCGATTGGGGGACGCAACACTCTGGCCCCGCCGACCGAACAGCACGCTCCCTATACGTCACATCCTCAGGGGAAAGGGCTTCCGTGATGGAAACCATATCGCTGGACGAAGTCGTGGAATGGCTGCAGGAAGAACTGAGCCGCAGGAGTTACTCGTTTGTCGAGTACATCACACACGCTTCCCCGTTTATTTCCAAGCGTTTCGCCCCGCTGTGGGAGTTACTCCTCGAATTGCGAAAAGAAGAGCGAGGGCTTGCTGAAACGCTCTCGCGTACCATTGTCCAGCTCGGAGGCATCCCGAACCCACAACTTCTTGATGAGAGTATAGCAGATCTCAATTATTTGCGTCTGGAGTATTTGGGGAAGCTTTTGATCCTTCACAAAGAAGCTCATGTTGGACGGCTGGCGGAACGCATTGCGCAACTTGGCGGATATCCCATTGCACGCACAGTATTGCTCAGCGTGTGGGAGGCGGACAAGCATCACATCCAGCGTCTGACAAGCACTTTGGCGGCTTGTTCGGAAGAACAATCGGCTAGCCAACAGCCGGGGAACACGAAGCCGTAGGGAGCGAAGCGCGCGCTTTGCATGCCCTGTGCTCACTTTTATCAAGTTAACTGCTGAACGCGCTTGCAAAACGTGGTTGTAAACGCACGTAGAGTCGTCGGAGGGTGTCATGCGCATTTTGTTTTTTTCCACAGATTTTCCGCCGCACCTGGGTGGCGTAGCGACGCTCTCGTTGGAACAAGCAGTCGGGCTGGCCCAACTCGGAAACCAAGTGCGCGTGGAAACAATCGAATTTGGCATGCTTCCTCACGTTTGCGCGCAGACACCCAATCTTGTCGTCAACGCCCATCGCATTAAACACATTCCTATCGCACGCCTTCTTCCACTATTTTCGGTAGCGCGCCGGGCAACATCGGAATTTTCCGCTGATCTTTTCTACGCATCAACGCACCGCGGTTTTGGGCTGCCAATGGCCCTGCAAGCAAGGCTATCAAAAAAAAATTACGCGATTTACGTTCACGGCAGCGAGATCTTATCCGAATTGGATAACCCTGCGCGGCGACGCGTACTATCCACTTTGTTGCAAAAAGCTCGAGTGCTCATTTGCAATTCGGACAATACGCGCAGACTGCTCTTTCAGCATTTTCCGGGTCGGCTTGGATGGGTCGAAGTCGTTCATCCCGGCATAGACCGGCAAAGGCTCCAAGCCTCTGAGTTTGCAGAAAAGGCCAAGCTCTTACGAAGCGAATGGTTGCAACGTTCGGGATTACCCGATCACACGATCGTACTTCTCTCGCTATGTCAGCTAGCGCACCGGAAAGGAATCGGCTATGTGTTGCGTGCGCTCGCGCTTTTGCGACAAAGGGAGACTCCACCATGGCTTTACGTCGTTGCCGGCGAAGGACCTGACGAACATCTTTTTCGGGCACTTGCCCAAGAGCTGGGAATAAGCGAACGAGTTCTGTTCTTGGGAAAGATTCCATATTTCGACAACGCTGCAGTGATTCGGGCATGTGATTTGTACGTGCAGCCATCGCAGCCTGTGGGCTGGCAACTTGAAAGCTTCGGCATCTCGTTTGTGGAAGCTCAATTTTGCGGGCTGCCGTGCATAGGAACAAGATTTGGTGGGATTCCTGAGGCTGTGCGGGACGGCGAAACGGGAATACTAGTGGAAACCGGAGAGGAGAAGGCGCTCGAGGAGGCAATCTTCACGCTTCTCACGAATCATGAACTACGCAAGCGCATGAGCGAGACGGCCAAAAAATTTGCGGCAAGGTTTTCTTGGGAAGAACACTGTCGGCAGCTCCACGAGATATTTGAGCGATGTGCTGCTGAGGGAGGTAAACGCCGCTAAGGTGACGCGCGCACGCCGACACCTCCACAATGCCGCTTGGCTGACGGTTTCCCAGGCAGCGGCACGCCTACTTTCTTTTCTCGCAGTTGTTCTCATTCAGAAGAATCTATCCGTGGCAGAAAATGGCATCGTGCAGTTGGGACTCCGACTTTCGTTTCTGATGAGCCTCTTCACGGAATTTGGGATTCGTGGCTATGTTGTGCGGGAGATTGCCCGGCAACGGGAGAATCACAGAGCAGCACAGGGGATTTTCTCAAACGTGCTCAACTTGCGCTTAGCACTTGTGGGACCGGTGTGGGCAGTAGGTACCGCGATTTTATGGCTTGCGGGCTATCCACGAACGACGCTTGTGGTGGTGACTTTATTTTACGTTTTCACCGTAGCTGACAGCTTCGCGACACTTTTCAAGTTCGTTTTTCGTGCGTATGAACGCATGGAATTCGATGCGTATTTTTCGATACTCGGTCGCACATTGCTCGTGGCAGCCCTTTTGGGGTGTTGGTCACTCAACGCTTTTCGCGTTTCATCTGTTTCAGCCGCCCACATTGTCTCGGCTTTAATGGAAGCACTTCTTCTCAGTTGGTGCGTAACCAAAATCCTTGGACTTCGTCTTCGCAGCCGTTGGGATTCGCGCGGGATAAGCCTCGCTTTGCGCCAGTCAGTGCCTTTCGCTGTTATCAACATCATTGGTACACTATATATGAGTACGGGAACGATCGCCCTGTCAAA
>JANZZJ010000017.1 GCA_026419455.1 Candidatus Sumerlaeaceae bacterium
GTCGGGGTCCCTACGGTCGCTTTTCGTAACGAGAAAGAACTGTTTGAAGGCATCTTTCATTTTGTAGAAAAGCAAGCCAATGCCTTCTTCACTTTGGCCATTGCCGTAACAGTCGGCAGTGTCCCAGTAACTCACTCCCCAATCCAGCGCCTTTTTCAGCATGAGCTGATTGTTGGGAATATCAAACATGCCTCCCAGGGAAAGAATAGAGACTTCCACCCCTATTTTGCCAAATTTGCGTTTCGGCACCGTGGCCTGCACTGGCGGAGTTTGCGCAAGCGATTGTGTCGTCTGCTGAGCCCAAAGGGTCGTTGTGCTTCCCGCAATGGTTGCTGCTGCTAGTGAGCTAAGGAATTGCCGTCTGTCTATCTGCCCCATAGTTGTTCTCCTTTCGTGAAGAAGTACCTATGCGAAAGGAGGAGAACTCCTTGCAACAGAGAAAGAACACAGGGTTTCGATTTAAGGTGGGAGAGGGTGCTTGTTTGATGGGTAGGAAACGGTTGCTATGATTCTCCGTGCCACTTAGATCTTGAGCATACACCAACAGATTCCCGCACGTTATCGAGCTGCAGAAAATGCCCCACAGGTGTCACAGCACCTACGGGGCATTGCTCTGTTTGTTCGTGCCTTCTCTGATGTCCTAGTAGAGGCTCCAATCACTTACGCCTGCGGGGGGCAAAACGATCCAGCCTAAATCCTGGAAGGCCTGCCTGGTCAGATCAATGTCATGATGAGCACCAAAATACGCTGGTTCCATGAGAAGGTTTGGCGTATTGGATGGATCCCAATGCGAGATGCTTGAGCCAGATTCATAGGGATTCGGGGCGTAAATTTTGACGTTTCCTCCTTTGACGGCAACTACCTGAGGTCCGTTGAAATACACCTGATTGCTGGTCAGGGCGGCATACCGTTGTGCATCGGTCATCGTGTCAAAATCGCCAACGCCCTGCTGGGTCAACTGCAGTCCGTAGATATCTGGAAAACCAGCCAGCCATTGACCCGTATTCTCATCTATGAGATCAAGAAATCCGTAGCCATGGCCGAATTCGTGCAGCACGACAGTAACAAAATCTATATCGCTGCCCGGATTTTGGTCCGTCCCGTAGTAGAAGCCGACAGTCCCCAGCACCACCGGCCCGTCAACGTCGGAATTGAACACGGCAGTAATGTCTGGCTGGGGACTGAGATCGGTGCCACGTAGCTGGTTGGCAAGGGGCTGCGGATACCACACGTTGGGCAGGGGGGCTCCCGGGAAATTCGCGTGAACGGTGGTGAAGCCAGCTTGGCCTAGCACAGCAGTGGAACCAGAGCCGCCAAGCGGATCAAATGAGGCCTGGACCTGCACCGGAACGGTTCCTTGCAGCCGGCTCGCCCACAGGTTCATGGCATAGGCAAAAGCTGCCTGCCGGGCAGAGCCAAGTACGGGGTCATAGAAACCTTCCCCTGGACTGTCGTTATAGGTGACGCTCACGGTAACAGCAAAACTCGAGATGGTCAGCGCCATCATCGCTGCTCCCACTGTACAGCAACGGGTAAGCGGAAACATAAGACCTTTACCTCCTCCTACTTGTTCCTTTCGCCGGAAACCGTGGTTTCGGCTGGCAAACACTCAATCCGGACAACCCCATGGGCATCCTTCGTGGCTGTCATGGCGCGCTGGAAGCGTCCCTTCAGATCCACAGTGACTCCACCAGCAGGATTTTGTTCCACGACAAGCCCTTCGTGGCGCGACCCGACGGTCTTCTTTGTGACGTTTGCCGGGACGGACTGAACTGGTTTGCCGCTAGGATCCAAATTCACAATAAAACTCGAGGCGGGCTGGCTAGAGGTCGTTGGAGTGTCCTTCGTAGCCTTGTTTTCGCCCGCAAAACAAGTCACAGTGATGCCCACTGACAGGATAACTGCCAAGCCCAGGGATCTCACCGTTTGGATGGGGGCGTTCATAAAGACGCGTTTGGGCATGGGTGGTTTTCTCCTTTCAAATAACAAGTGATGATTCGACGCGTTGCGCGCCAATATGGTACCCATTTGTTCCTGTATAAAGCCTGCGTTGATTTTTATGCGTGGGGCTGCGGAGTGTCAACTAGCGGATGATTGGCGAGGTTGTTTCCTTTTCACTGCTCTTAGGGGCCTTTTCGACGACCTTAACTCTCAGGCTCATGCGTGGCTTGGCGAGGCGATCGCCCACGCTAAGTTCTTCAATATGCTCGCGAGGAAAGTAGATGCGAAAATAACGTCCCTGGTCGTCGCGCAGCATCACATAACCTTTGTTCCCCTCAGTAGGCAGGACCAATTGAGTGACGGTTCCTTCCCATGGACTGAGGAAGCCTTGACCCTTCCAAAGCAGGGCGACGACTAGAATGAGCGCAAGCGCCACAATTCGTGCCAATTGTTTCTGCTTTGGTGTCATTAAAAAAGCTCCGTTTGGATTTTCGGCTCTGGCAGTCCAAGATGGCGATAAGCAGCAGGGGTTGCCATGCGTCCCCGGGGTGTGCGCTGCACGAAACCAATTTGAATGAGGAACGGCTCGATCATGTCTTCGATGGTGTCTTCGTCTTCCCCGATGGCCACGGCAACGTTGTTCAGTCCCACCGGCCCACCGCCAAATTTCTCCATAATTGTCCGCAGATAAGCACGGTCGAGATTGTCGAGACCAAGGGGGTCTATTTCCAGCAGATTCAGCGCATGCGCTGCCATAGCTCCGGTGATCGTGCCATCGCCTTGGACTTGGGCAAAGTCGCGGACGCGTCGAAGAATACGGTTAGCGATTCGGGGTGTTCCTCGCGCTCGCCGAGCGATTTCCTCGCAGCCCGTCTCGTCCATCGTGACGCCAAGGATACGGGCTGATCGGCGCACAATGGTTTTCATGTCGTCAACCGTGTAGAAGTCGAGCCGCTCGGTGATCCCAAACCGTGAACGCAACGGCGAGGAAATCATGCCAGCCCGCGTGGTGGCTCCGACAAGGGTGAACTTCGGCAAGTGGAGTTTTATGGATTTGGCGTGCGGGCCTTCCCCAATGAGGATATCAATTTTAAAATCTTCGAGAGCCGGATATAGGCATTCTTCCACCAGGCGGTTGAGTCGGTGGATCTCGTCGATGAAAAGGACATCGCCCTTTTTTAGATCGGTGAGTATCGCGGCGAGATCATCTTTGCGCTCGATGACGGGGCCACTGGTGGCTTTAATGTCCGTGCCCATTTCCTGCGCAATAATGTGAGCCAAGGTGGTTTTGCCCAGTCCAGGTGGGCCGAAGAGCAGGCAGTGGTCGAGAGCGTCATCACGCCGGCGGGCGGCTTCTATGTAAACGCGAAGATTATCGATGAGGCGACGCTGGCCAATAAACTCTTCCAGCGTTTGGGGGCGCAATGTTGCTTCTTCGCGCTCTTCGCCGTCTTCTCGTTTTGGGGAAATCACTGATGTCATTGGCTACGGTTCTCTGTCTTGCGTGACGTGCGTCTCGTTCATGTAGCGGGCCGGAACAAAATTTACCCTACGCGAATTTCTCCGCCCGGGCGAAACAATCCCGTCTCGTTAACTTAAACTTAATGCTGGCTTCAGGGACTACTGAGTAACCGGTAAAGAGCCGTGAGCTCTTCGCGCATTTGGCTGATGGCCTGGCTCAGTTCGTTTGCGAATTGAGGATCCAATGGTCTGCCAGTTGCAGGAGGCAATTCCGCCGGTTCCGCAGACTCGCCCGTGCGCGCGGCCGCGCCGGTTTTGCGCATGGCTTTGAGCTGTTGGCGCGCACCCGCGAGGGTGAAGCGCTGTTCATAGACAAGCTTTTTTATCTGGAAGATAAGCTCAATGTCGGATTTACGGTAACGGCGTTCGCCTTTTTCGTCGCGCTCGGGGCGCAACATGGGAAATTCTGATTCCCAGTAGCGAAGGACGTACGGAGGAACCCCCGTTATTTCAGCGACATCATTAATGCGGTAAAAGAGTTTATCCGGAATCTTCGGCATATCGGACTGACTCATTTTTTGTCGTCCCTCCACAACTGGGCAAACTTAACTTCACTGCTGCCAACGGACTTCACTGCAACTACCGTGGGCTCACTTTTCTTTTATCTGCCGCATGCCTACAATGCGCATACGCCCTCAGCCGCCCTCCTTGCCTTCAAAATTCCCAATTTACAGAATATTTCAGTTGAAGCATGAGTTGTGCTAGGATTTCTGTCAAGCCTTAGCAAATGAGAAACGTCGTCCAACAGACGGTTTTTGAGACAGCGTGTCGTGAAGTGAGGAGCTTTTTGTGAGTACCCTTGGGACGAACAGCTTGTTGAGAGGGGTTGGATGATTCTTGGTCTTGAATCGTCAGGACGCACGGGTGGAGTTGCCCTTGTTGATGAGCAGGGAGTGCGTGTCACCGCGATGGTGACAAGCCGTGCATTATATTCCCAGCGACTGCTGCCTTCAGTGGATTGGGCGCTTCAACGGGTGGGAGCTTCGCCAAAGGATCTTAAGGGAATAGCCGTCTCGCTGGGGCCGGGTTCGTTCACGGGCCTGCGCGTCGGATTGAGCACGGCAAAGGGGTTGGCGCTAGCTCATAACTTGCCGCTAGTTGGTGTTCCGACTCTCGAGGCGTTAGCGCTCCGGGCTGCCGTGGCTGGGCTGCCCAATCGCATTTGTACGGTTATAGGGGATCGCTTCGAACAGCTCTACGCGGCGTTGTATGAAGTTCGCCCGCCCTCGGCATCCTCCACATCCAGCTATGGCAATTGTCCTGAAATCGTCGCACTAAAAAATCCCCAAGCCTGCCCGTGGCAAACTGCTTGCGAGTGGGTGACATTGCCCACTGTTTTTGCCGGGGACGCCGCCGTTGCATTTCGTGACAAGTGGAAAGAGGCTTTAGGCGAACGGTTTGTGCTGGCGCCTGTGGCGCGAGCTGTCCCCTCCGCGGAGGAAATTGCAATGTTGGGGGCGAGAAGAATTGAGCGTGGTGAGCGCGACTCGCTTGCAACGTTGGAGCCCCTTTACGTCCAAGAAAGCTACGCGCAGAAGCGCAGATGATTCCCTATCCTTCGACGTGTGCTCGTCCATGCGCCAAAGGATCCTGGAAAATTAGGAACATGAGGGTGTCCAGGTAGCCGGGACCGTAGGGTTCTCTGCTTGTCCAGATTGCGCGATGGGACGACCTCATGACGAAGAGATGCCACACTCGCTAGGCGCAAGGTGTAGAGCAAACGGATAAATTGGCGGTCTTCGCTGGCGCGATGATATGCAGATTCGGTTGTTAGCGGGCACGCTTTCGGGGACATCGGCCCGTACATGAGATTCGAGAGGTAACTGCCGTGAGATGTTGTGCGTAGCCAGCATGCATTGGCAGCTTGCAAATGGGTTCCACTAGGTTCTCAGTAGGAGCCATTCGATGGTGATGCGTCACGTCATAACTGTGTTCTTGTGCTTTCTAGGCCTCTATGTCGCCACGTGCGGGGGGCACTTATACTCGCCCGACGAGGAAGTGATGTTTCGGATGACGGAGGCGTTGGCTCGCCGTGGATCTGTTGCTGTGGAGCCCATGCTTGATCCTGAAGGTCGTTCCTTTGCTACCCGGCGTGGCAAGGACGGAAAAGAGTACCCGCAATACGGCGTCGGAAACCCGCTGTTCGCTCTTCCGCTCTACTGGCTAGGAGATGCGATCGCCCGCGTGGTGGATCCAGCTAAAGCAGAAGACCTGCTTGGCTTTCGCACAGTCATGTACGTACCCGAAACGGAGGGAGAGGCGGGACCGGCTCTTGTG
>JANZZJ010000161.1 GCA_026419455.1 Candidatus Sumerlaeaceae bacterium
AGATGTGTATAAGAGACAGGTTGCCCCGTGCATAAGGTGCTGCCACCACATAGCCGAACTCTTCTGCAATGCGTTTCACAGGGGTGAACTTGAACCACGCAAATTCGTCCACACCCCAGCCATGGAGGACGACAACGAGAGGCAGGGCCTGGCTCGTCTCACTTATTGATTGAGGGATAAATAGGCGGTAGGGTTGCGTTGTTCCGTCATCAGTGCTGACAAACTGAAGGCCGTGCTCACCTGGGCCAAGCTGCGCCTTTGCTACATGGGCCATCACCACCATCAAAACTCCACAAAAAAGTGCATTCCATCTCATGGCCTCATGTGGCGACGCTGAAGTTTGTCGCTCAAACAGAAAAACTGCTGTTCACGCTGCAGGTGGGTATGCTTTTGTTTCCTAAATGAAGCGCATTCTGCTCAACCATTGGGCACTCTTGCTGTAGGGGGGTGAGGTGCTCTTTAGTGGGGCTGCCAGCCCCATGAGATCCCAAAGGGTGGTGGCGGCTCCGCTGGAAGGAACATGCTCGGAGGGGAAGCCAATACCGGTGCAGTTGTTGGGATGTGAATGTCTTTCGAAAGGCGGTCGGCGTGATTGCTGAGCTCCTTCGCCAGTTGTGGATGTCCGCGTTCAGAGCATCTGGCGGCAAGCTTGTTGACTCGCTCTAGATAGTGTGGCGCTGCCTTTTGACCAAGCTGTTCGGCCACGGTGAAGCACTTGTCGGCAACTTCTTTGGTGCGGCTGTAGCGGGCGGTCTCAACCAGATCCTCAAGCAGGGTAAGATAACAGAACGCGCGTGTTGCAGGATCGACTTTCTGCTCAAAGCCAGGCAGCTGGATCACACTTTCCGTCCAGGCAATGGCCTCGTCGCTGCGGCCAATCTTACGGGCGAACCGAACGGCCTGCCCCAAAGCGATAACAGCCTCAGATGGCTCTATTTTTCCTGCGCTAACTAATTCCGCGGCTCCGCTAACTAGCTGCCGGCAAAAGTCGTAAGCTTTATCATCATCACCTTTGAGTTCGGCAAACCGCCGCATGAGCCGAGCGTGGCGCCACTCGACTACCGCTGCGTCTGTACTGCCTTCTCGTTTTTCAACTTCTTTGCGTTGTTCGGCAATCTGCATGGCGCTGTCCCAGTCTTGCTTCGCTAGGGCCACGCGTTGTAACACATCAAGCGGGAGTGCCAGCGCGCGGTCATAGGGCCCGCTTCGTTTAAGTATGATCGCGACAGCACGTTCGGCTAGCGATTGAGCCAGCTCCCTTTGATTCGATTGCTCGGCGATATTTGCCGCAATCGTTAAGGGTTGAACAAGTGAAGGATGATCCTTGCCATGTTGCTCCTCCACGCGCGAAATCCAGCGATTCATCACCGCAGTAGCCCGGGCAGGCTTGTTCATTTTAGCGAGTGCTTGCAAAGTTAGCCCAAGCGCGAACTGGTTCCACGCGTTCGTCGGGTTAAGTTTTTTTCCGAGCTCGAGAGCTTTCTCCGAACATGCCATCGCGCCTTCCGGATCTTGTTCCATGAGGAGGGCGACACTATGGTAAATGAGAAAGCGCATTCGCGTTTGGGTGTCGGCAGTAATGGGATTGTCGAAGAGCCACACACCCCAGCGGGTCGTAGAGGTAGTCATTGGACCATCTCGTTCTGCGCCCACCAGCATCTGGGCCCAGGTAGGACCAATCAAGAAGCGCATTATAGCAACAATTGTCGCAATGGCGATCCCGAACCCTACCAGCAACCATTTGCCCCTTGTCATGGAAAGCCGTCCCTTCCGTCCACCGACCGAATAACACAGAATGAGGCGTATCTTTTATGCGGGCACGTCATCCAATACTCCGTGACCTGTCTTGTTTGACGCTTTGGCGAACCGACAAGTTTACCAGCCCCGCCACAGTCGACGTAATTATGATGAATTTGGAGCGGGTTCATGAAGGCGCTGATCAGGCTGTCGTTCGATCATGACCACCGCAATAATGACCATTGCCGCACCGAGGATCTGCCAGCCAGCAAGGGCTTCGCCGAGCCACAGCCAGCCAAGTACACTCGTGACCACAATTTCGAAAGCCAGAACGATCGTGGCTGAGGTGGCTTCAACCCATTTGAGCGCGTAAAAATATAACGCCGTGGGGAGCACACCAAGGCCAATGGAATATGCCACAATGCGCCAAAGCCAGGCAGGCTTGGATACGCAAAACTGCCACGATGCTGCAGGGTCAAAAAGGAAGTAAGCTACTCCCATCGCGAGGAAGGTCAGTCCTGTGAAGGCGAAAGGATCGTATCGTGGCGCAAACGCCTTGGAAAAGATCGTGATGAAAGAAAAGCAAGCAGCGGACCCCACACAGGCAAGTACCCCGAGGGGATCAAAAACAAATCGGCCAAGTACCACCCCCGTTGTTAGCGCCGCGCCGAAAATTGTGAGTACAACGGCGGTCAATTTCTGAATATCTACACGTTCCGTTCGAGTTAGCCATCCAAAAGCTAAAGTCATGGCGGGCGCAAGATACTGAAGAGTCGCGGCAGTGGCGGCGCTGGTGCGCTGGATACCTACATTAATGCAAAGGCCTCCTAGGGCAAAAGCTCCGCCGCCAAGGACGGCAAATCGCCACCAGTCCCCCTTGTGAATTCTTAACCGATGAGGAGCCACCAGACTGAGTGAGATGAGCAGGGTAGCGGCGTTGATGAGTGCACCCACCTGGGCTAGGACGAATGGGGATATTTCGCGCAGGAAAATGCGTGCCACAACGATGGACGTCCCCCAAAAAAACGTGGCCGCGAGAAGCGCCACGATGCCCCGTTCGCGTCCGCTCAGCCGCCACATTGTCAGATCTCCCATGACCGCCCGAAACAAAAATGGCGTCCCCAAGGGGATTCGAACCCCTGTTATCGCCGTGAAAGGGCGATGTCCTAGGCCTCTAGACGATGGGGACGCTCCGAAGCACCTAAGGTGCGACGTGCAATCGCTTCTACAACGGGCACCTCGAATGCATTCGCGAAATGTTGCAAACGAAACCTCACTTTGCGACACCAGTTTTTGGGCGAAGCAGTGTATTTGCAGCATGGTGTGGCCGAGGCGCCTGAGGGGCAAAAGACTCCCACGTCGAGGTGTGGGCACCATCGAAGTTCCCTCTGCTTCCTCGACCGCCACTGCACTCCAAGGAGCTTGTTTTCAGCAGGGAATTCCGACTCTATTCTCCCACTCGCGAAGGGCCTGACGCCAATTGCCGCCGTAACGCTGAGCGAACATGAGAAACTCACTGACTCGCAGATCGCCCTGAACGAGAAGCTGCTGAACTTGTGCGAGGGTGAGGCTGGGCAGCGAGAAACGCACATTGTGGAGCTTACGCAGCTGACGCTCCAGAAGGCGCACGTGGAGACGAATTTGGTCGGGGGCAAGCGGGAGAAATTTCGCGAGAGGAGTTTTCGGAATTGGAACAAAAATCCCGATATTCAGCGAAAGAGCACCAATCCGCCCTCGCGTGCGCGAACTGGCGACGAATTCCCGCTGCAAACGCGATACAAGATCTACAATGCCCAAAACGTCTTCCTCGGTTTCCGTGGGGAGTCCAACCATGAAATAGAGCTTCAGATTGGGAATCCCGAAAGCCAGCGCCTGCTCAATAACCCAAAATAGTCTCTCATCAGGCAGCCGAGCCTTACCTAAAAGTCGTCGCAGGCGATAAGTGCCTGCTTCCGGGGCGAGCGTCAACGTCTGGATGCCGCTTCGGGCGAGTGTCCGGATCATAGGCACCGTTACGTCCTCAGCACGTAGGCTCGAATATGACACCTTCACGCCAAGCTGGTCGCAGAATTCGCAGAGCTCGTCAATCTGAGGATGCGAAGCAACAGCACTTGCAACAAAGCCAAATTTGCACGTGCGGGATTGCTGCTCAGTGATCCACCGCTTGAGTTCATCAAGGGGCACTGTGCGGTAGGGGTTGAGATTGTGGCCCACGAAACAGAAAGTGCAGCGATAGGGGCAGCCCCGCGCCAGCTCTACGAGACACATGTCCCCAAATTCCGTATTTGGAGTCACGATGTGGGCAAAGCAAGGATAACGCCAAAAGTCATGAGAAATGACGCGCTCAGTAAGAGGAACGCGATAATCGGTAATTGCAGGCAACTCGAGATGATAGCGCTGGCACGCTCCCGCCGTGACTTCTACGCCTTCCATTGAACGAATGGCATCGAGGAAGCGCCGGCGGTCACCACCATATTCTTCAAAGAGGGACAGAAACTCGTCGAGAATGGCCTCTGCTTCAGCATTCACGATAACGTCGGCAAACTCATAGATGGGGTGACGATTCACATCCACGCAAACGCCACCGCACACTATGAGGGGATACTCACTGCCGCGTTCCGAGGCGCGCAATGGGAACCGAGCGCGGGCTAGAAAATCCAAAATGTTCAGGTAGTCCAGCTCGAAAGCGATCGAAAAGAACAGCAACTGGTAATCGCCGGGAGCTCTTATATTCTCAAGCGATAGAGGGGGATCGAAGTCCACAAAGAACCTGTCAGCCATCCAGTCCCGCCGAGCGTTGATGAGCCGGTGGAGATACAGAAAGCCGAGGTTGGACATCCCCACGTGATAGCTGTTTGGGAAAACCACTCCAGCGGTATGCCCGGAACCGAACGGCTTGCGAAAACATCCCCGCTCAGCTTGAAGAAGCGCCTCGATACGTTGCCTATGTTGAAATGCGACCATGTGCGCCTCACTGTAGGCCTACAGGGGGCAGATGCACTACATTTGAAGCCACGGTGAAATGTTGATGCTACATCAGATGGGTCCTCATTGAGCGCTCCCGCTATCGCACTCGTTTCGCGAGAACAGCCGTATCCGTCGTCACATGGTTCTCAAGAAAGGTCTTGGGCCGACCAATGATAGATGCGCGCCAGGTGTCGTATCCTACTGGCACGAAGTATTCTGTGTTGCGTTCTTCTTTCCACCAAACGGCGCATTTCTTATCGATCTCGTCGAACTTCTGGAATGGCGAAATGGCAAAAACAAGTTCCCCGATCGGCACATCGTCGAGCCTTGAGGCAAACCTGAAACAAGGCTGCACCTGCTTGACAAGGCGCACGTATGCGTTCAAGCCCCCCATTTTTTCTTGCGTTGGTTTCAATAATGAAACGATGCATTGGCCGCTTTTCATCGTTTCGGCAAGTCGCTCGGCTACGCGCGCTTCGAAGTACTCCACGTCAAAGAAATGCCTCTGGAAGGCCTGATAAGACCAGACGCCTGACCAAAAAACAAAAATGATAGGGACCACGACCGCTCCCAGGTAATAACTTCTGGTGCATATCAGCACCGGCAGGATCTTGCTTCTCATGAAAAATATCGCGGCCAAGATAGCAAAGATGGGACCACATACAATTATTAAATAGCTAGGAGAGAATAGACAAACAAGACACCCAATCATAAAACTGACACTCACCAATGCCACCCTATTCCTTTTGATAAGCGAGCGAACAGCAAACCCAGCATTAGCAAAAGTTTCGTGTGCAGCAAATAAGAAAAACCAGATCACAAAGAGGAGAATATACCTTGCGAGATGCTGGGGCCAAGGTAGGAAGATCCCGATAGAGAATACTATGGCAGCTAGAAAAAAGCATTGAGAGAAGTTTTTGTTAAAAAAAACAGTGAGAGATGTTCGGCTGCGGCTAGCAAGTAAGAGTCTCGTAACAAAAGATGTGATAATGATGAGTACCAACGGGCCGAAGGCCTGTACCATCATGTTCTTGTACTTGATCCATCCAAAGTTCAGCGTGGAGAACCGAAAAGATATTTCGCTGCCATACCGATCAGAACTCACCAAACTATATGATCCTCTTATCCAATGAAGTAAGATGATATAAGCGAGAATCATTACCGTTGTCAGGAGCGATACTAGTAGCAAGAACACCCCTCGACGATCGCGAAGCGCCAAAAGTGGAATGGCAAAACATAACGGGACGGCTGAAAAAGCCATCGTGGTAGGTCTCATGCTCGTTGCAATCAAGATGAAACAGGCAAAGGCGCATGCCCATCCCCAGGCTCGGCGATTGTTTCCCAACCAATGATTCCTGTACGCGCGATGCAGTGCAATATCTGTCTCTTATACACATCT
>JANZZJ010000266.1 GCA_026419455.1 Candidatus Sumerlaeaceae bacterium
TCGTCGGCAGCGTCAGATGTGTATAAGAGACAGTAAGCATACTGGCCATTCCCCTTGCCGCAGTTGTCACATACGTCACAACTACGATCGTGTCATTCGCGATTATTCGACAGCGGCTACGTCTCGCGGGTGGTATGCGGGATCTGCGAGCATTGGCGAGAATGACACTAGCTGGGGTTGTGATGGCACTGCTTGTTGTGACCCTGGAGAAAAACTCTCAACCCGTTAGCACAATTCTGGAGAGAGGCGAGCGATTTCCTGGCCACGTGAGCGCAAAATACGATGCCGGGGCCGTCCTGGTGATTCACGATAGCAAGCAGCTCCGAGATTTCTGGCAGTTTGTGGCCAAAGACGACACTCCTCCGCCGAGTTTTGATTTTAGGTCATGCCGGGTGGTAGCCGTCTTTGCCCCGCGAGGAAGCACCTCTGCTACACTATCCATTTCGAAAGTTTTATTAGACGAACAAAAGCGCTCGGCGCAGCTACAGGTTCGCGTCCACCGGAGCCCACAGCCCAGTCCCGGTGCTTTAGAAGAGCCTGCTTATTTGATAGCCGTGATTCGTGCACCGATTCAAAATGCAGTAACTCAGTTTGAAATATCGGAGAGTCCGCAAAAAAAGAGTTTGTATGAACTGCTGCAAATAGCAGAATGTTGGCGCCTCGCTCTGATAACCACCTTGGGCATCCTGCTCTATTGGGGCGTGAGTTTGATGTTTCGAATCGAGGAGGCGCGATGGCTAATCATACGCTGCCGAGATCTGTGGAAGAAGCGAGTTACTGGCTCTTCCCAGAAATGTTAATCATTTAGCAACCTGAAGATTGTCGCCGTCGTGCCATAAATAAGTGGAGCGGGACCGTGTACACCAGTCCGGCTCTTGGCCCTCTGCGACTGGGAATAAATCCTTTACTCGCAACAAAATCCAAAGTTTAACTGAAGGGAAGCATTACCGTGCCTAGAACAACGCCACTGCGCCGCATGCGCAACATTGGTATTATGGCTCACATTGATGCCGGAAAAACCACGACAACTGAGCGTATCCTCTACTACACAGGGCGGACCTATAAGATCGGCGAGGTCCATGAGGGCGCCGCCGAAATGGATTGGATGGAACAGGAGAAAGAGCGGGGCATTACAATTACCTCTGCTGCCACGCAGTGCATGTGGAAAGATCATCGAATCAATATTATTGATACGCCGGGCCACGTGGATTTCACGGTAGAAGTTGAACGATCCATCAGGGTCTTAGATGGCGCTATTGCGTTATTTTGCGCTGTGGGCGGAGTCGAGCCCCAAAGCGAAACTGTATGGCGGCAAGCCGACAAGTATGGGGTCCCCCGCCTTGCCTTTGTAAACAAAATGGACCGCGTCGGCGCCGACTTCTTTGGCACCGTCGAGATGATGCGTGAGCGCCTTGCCTGCCATCCCGTACCCATTCAGATCCCAGTAGGTGTCGAAGATACTTTTTGCGGCGTGGTGGATCTCGTTGGGATGCGAGCTTACATCTGGCCGCTTGGCGATGATCCAAACAAGGGCCGCGTTTTTGAAACGACGGAGATACCTGAAGAATACCGCGAGCAAGCGGTTGAGTGGCACAACAAAATGCTCGAGTCGATTGCAGAGTACGATGAAGATTTCATGGAAAAATACTTGCTCGCTGAAAATCACGATTTCCCAGAGGAAGAACTGAAACCACTCATTCGAAAAAGCGTTCTGGCTGCAAAAATTACTCCAGTGCTTTGTGGTTCTTCATTCCGAAACAAGGGGGTTCAACCCCTGCTAGATGCGATTATTGACTACTTGCCATCACCGGCTGATCTTCCCCCTATCCGCGGCGAAAATCCAGAAACCGGAGAGATGGAGGAACGGTTACCCGACGATAACCAACCGTTCGCTGCTCTCGCTTTCAAAATTATGAGCGATCCGCACGTAGGAAAACTAACCTATTTCCGCGTCTACAGTGGCATTATGAAAAGCGGTTCGTATGTGCTCAATTGCACTAAGGATAAGACGGAACGGGTGGGACGCATTCTTCTTATGCACGCGAATGATCGAGAGCCCATTGACGAAGTACGGGCCGGCGATATTGCGGCGGCGGTTGGTCTTAAGTTCACGCAAACGGGCGATACCCTGGCGGATCCAGACCATCCCATTTTGCTTGAGCCAATGACCTTTCCCGAGCCGGTTATTCACATTGCGGTGGAACCCAAAACCAAGGCCGACCAGGACAAACTCAGCACGGCGCTTGCCCGCCTGCAGGAGGAGGATCCCACATTCCGTGTCCATACGGACGAGGAAACGAACCAGACAATTCTCAGCGGTATGGGGGAACTTCATCTTGAAATCATAGTAGATAGACTTCGCCGCGAATTCAACGTCGAGGCGAACGTAGGTCGGCCGCAGGTCGCTTACCGAGAAACCATTACGAAGTCCATTGAGCGAGCTGAAGGGAAGTATATTCGCCAAAGCGGTGGCAAGGGCCAGTATGGCCACGTCATCCTACGCATCGAGCCAATGCCACCGGGCTCCGGCTTCGAATTTGTAAATGACATCGTGGGCGGTGTTATTCCCAAGGAGTACATCCCGGCCGTCGAAAAAGGGATAGTCAACGCCATGAAAACGGGTGTGCTCGCGGGCTATCCCATGGTGGACATAAAGGTTACTTTGTATGACGGTTCTTACCACCCCGTGGACTCAAGCGAGATGGCATTCGAATTCGCCGGTAGTATTGCCTTCAAAGAGGGAGCTAGAAAATGCGCTCCTGAGTTATTGGAGCCTATTATGCTGGTGGAAGTTGTCACCCCTGAGGAATTTTTCGGCGATGTCTTAGGAGACCTGACATCTCGTCGAGGCAAAATTGAGGAAACCATGCGGCGGGGCAATGCTCAGGTGGTGCGTGCCAATGTTCCTCTCAGCGAGATGTTTGGCTACGCCACCGACCTACGAAGCCGCACGCAAGGTCGCGCAACCTACACCATGCAGTTCTCTCATTACGACAAAGTGCCAAAGGCGATAGCGGACAAGATCACCGGCGAGGATATAGTGCACTAGCAAGACCGACCACGCTGAGTTTGCCGCAACAACGCTTCTTTGGGCGGAGAGGTCGGGGCTTCTCCGCCCAGAATTTATTTTTTCCAGAAATTCTCCACAAAATTCGTCCCGAACGTTCCCCGAAGGAATTCCTCACTGTCCATGACAGCCCGGTGGAATGGGATCGTCGTGGCGATTCCCTCAATCACGAACTCGTCCAAAGCTCGTCGCATGCGTGCAATGCACTCCTCACGTGTCGGGGCCCAAGTGATAAGCTTTGCTATCATTGAGTCGTAGTAGGGTGGAATAACGTATTCTTCATAGCAGTGAGAGTCCACCCGCACGCCCGGACCGCCCGGTACGTGGTAGGTGGTAATTTTGCCCGGAGACGGCATAAAACCCTTCTCGGGGTTCTCAGCGTTGATGCGACACTCAATGGCATGACCGACAAGTTTTACATCTTCCTGTCGAATGGGGAGCTTCTCACCCGCAGCAATACGAATCTGAGCCTGGACAATGTCGAAGAGCGTCACCTGCTCGGTGACAGGATGCTCAACCTGAATGCGGGTATTCATCTCCATGAAATAGAAGTTCTTTTTCTCGTCGAGCAGGAACTCAATAGTCCCGGCGTTGGAATATCCTACAGCTTTTGCAGCTCGGACCGCGGCTTCACCAATTCGGCGACGCGTTTCCTCATCGAGAATAGGACATGGGCTTTCCTCGACAAGTTTTTGATGGCGCCGTTGGACAGAACAGTCGCGCTCGCCCAAGTACACCACGTTGCCATATTCGTCGCCTAAGACTTGCACTTCGACATGCTTGGGATTGTCGATATACTTTTCGATATACACCCCAGGATTACCAAATGCCTTTTCGGCCTCTGATTGTGCTGTGG
>JANZZJ010000034.1 GCA_026419455.1 Candidatus Sumerlaeaceae bacterium
TGCTTCGTCGCGTGTCATACTTGCCAAAGTACCCGTAAGCACAACTGTCTTCCCGCTGAACGGACCTCCGGGCGGCAAATTGTTGGCGACCTCGTGCCACAGAACATTCTGTGCCTTGACGCCCGCCGCACGCAGTCGGCGAAGAAGCTTGAGATTCTCCTCGGAACGGAAAAACTCGTGGATGCTTTCCGCTACAACATCCCCTATCCCCTCAATCGCCGCGAGTTCTTCTTTTGAGGCCCGCTGCAGTGCGTCAATCCCAGAGAAACGCTGACACAGGAGTTTTGCTGTGGCAGCACCAACATAGCGTATGCCAAGCCCGAACAGGAAGTTGTGTAGTGGCCGTTCCTTGCTTTGCTCAATTTCCCGAAGAACATTTTCCGCACTTTTCTTTCCCATCCGCTCCAGCTGGATCAGCTGCTCGACAGTTAAGTGATAGAGATCGGCAAGGTCCTTAACAAAACAACGTTCGACCAGTTGATTGACGAGCACCTCCCCTAGCCCCTCAATATCCATGGCGTCGCGCGAGGCGTAGTGAAGGATTCGCTCGCGTAACTGCCCAGGACACGACGCGTTGACGCACCGAATGGCCACTTCGTACTCGCTTCGAACCAGGGGCGCATTGCAAACGGGGCATCTCGTGGGAAAATCGAAGGGACGTTCTTTGCCGGTGCGAAGTGAAGTTAGGACCCGGACAACTTTAGGGATAATGTCGCCCGCTTTTTCGATCACGACCTGATCGCCAATTCGTGCGTCGAGGCGGGCAATCTCATCAGCATTGTGGAGTGTGGCACGCGAGATCGTGGAGCCTGCCAAGAACACAGGCTCAAGGATAGCCACTGGAGTAACCACACCGGTGCGTCCCACTTGGCATTGAATGTCAAGAAGCCTTGTGACGGCCTGCTCGGCACTGAATTTGTAGGCAATCATGTAGCGAGGAGATTTGGCTGTCGTGCCCAATCGGTCCCACCACTCGCGTTGGTTGACTTTAATGACCAGTCCGTCCGTCCCGTAGGGCAAGTTTTCTCGCTCTTTTTCCCAGTAGATGGTTTTTTCAATGACTTCCTCTATCGAACGGCATATGGCCCAATGCTCATTGACCCGGAAGCCGAGTTTAGCCAGCCATCGAAGTAACTCCGCGTGGGTTTGGGGAAGTGGTGCATCACACACGCCTACAGCGTAGTGAAACATGCGCAAAGGCCGCCGCGCAGCAATGGAGGAATCCAAAAGCTTCAGCGTGCCGGCAGTGAGATTTCTGGGATTGGCAAAACCTTCTCCTCCGCTCGCGATGATTTCAGCGTTCACACGCTCGAAGTCGGCCTTTTCCATGTAAACTTCTCCACGCACTTCGAGACGCCGCGGAACCGTTCCATCCTGAGAACGAATTCGCCGCGGGACATCACGAATGGTGAGTACGTTACTCGTAATAATCTCTCCGCGAACGCCGTCTCCGCGGGTCGCAGCGTAGACCAACTGGCCGCTTTCGTACATAAGAGTGACGGCAACACCATCGATTTTTAGCTCAACAACATAGCTAACATCACCTGTCAGGCCGAGTAGCTTTTTCACCCGTGCATCGAATTCACGCAGTTCTCCATGCGAATAGGCATTGGAGATTGAAAGCATGGGAACTTCATGAATAACCTGTTCGAAACCCTCCGTGGGACGCTCGCCAACACGTTGGGTGGGGGATTCCGGCGTCTTGAATTCGGGGAAGCGCTCCTCAAGTTCAGAGAGTTCCTGCACGAGAAGGTCATATTGTCGGTCAGAGATCTCTGGGCGGGCTTCCACGTAATAAAGCCGATTATGCCTCTCGATCTCCGAGCGAAGCCAAGCAATGCGTTGGGCTGCTTGCTCGCGAGTGAGTACCGGCTTACCATTCCTTTTCTCACTTGGTTCAGGAGAGTCTGAATTTTCCTCATCGCTGGTGCTCCCAGAAAGAGGCTGCGATGGGTTTTTGTTAACAAAATCGAAAAGGTCAGCCATAGGTCTTTCCTCGCGAATACATCGGTGCGATTTTGCAGTCCCCACGCTTGCTCAGCCCACAAAACAGCACAAATTGGTGGGCACATTCAAGCTTGCATCGGCATTAGTGCCCCAGAGGTGCCTTTTCTACTGAGTGGCTTTGACCGATTTCAAGTTGGCTCATCCCAACTGGAACCATGAGCGATGTATCCACTGTGACAATGCTCCCTGCCGAGGGAATAGTGGCCGGAATGAGCATCGTTTTGTAGCCAGGCTTTTCGATGCGCAGAGTATGGGTTCCCGGTGGCACTTCAAGAATGGCGAACCATCCCATGCCGTCAGTGACAGTCGCGGTGGAGGGAACACCATCAATCATGACGGTTGCGTGGTCGATAGGTTTCATCGTAGCCGCATCCGTAACATTCCCCTCAAAGATTCCTGTGGTGGGATATGCCTTCCATTCTGGTACGGGAGGATCCATCCACGTCGGATAAACTTGGGATTTAAGTGCAGCATAAAACTGAGCCCGGGTTTCGCCGGAACTACTCCCGTTGACTTCACTATACCAGTCGTAGATGTTCAATCCAGCAGCTCCTTGTTGACGCGCATAAAGGAGCTGACCCATCGAGTTGGAGATGGAGGTCTGGAGATAGGCCCCAATACCGATAATACTTCCACGGCCGGCATCGTTAGCAAGCGACCAGTTCGTCCACCCTTGATAACGGGTGTTATCAGTCGAATAGTTCATGAGAGCGTTGTAATCTAGATGGCGCTTGCGCAGCCACCCCACCCAGTCTTGGAACACCTGGGCATAGGCACTTGATGAGGGCCATGTGGACTCGGTGTAACTCGAACCCCAGCTAACGGTACATGCCGTGAGCACGACATGGGGTTTCATTTTCCAAGCCTTTACGTAAATTTTCTTCACCTCGAGTGAGACACACTCGCGGCGCCAGTTTGCCCAGTCGGGATCACTGGGCGACGGCGACCCACTTTTGCCGTAGACGGCATTAAATCGCGCCACACTCACTGGATTGTACCCCCACGAACCAGTGGTTTCGGGATAGCGAATATAATCGAGGTTAATTCCATCAATGTCGTACTTGGCGAGGCAATCGAGGATAACCGCAAGATTCCACTCGACTGTGCCCGGATGCCCAGGATCGAGAAAACGGTTGGTGGATTCGGTTGTGCCGTCACTTCGCAACATCTCGTACTCAGGATGCTGGACAAGGACGTGGGAGGTATTGAGTGTTTCGCCTTTGGAAATTCGGTGCATGACGAACCACGCGTGCACTTGCAAGCGCTTCTTTCCATTGCTCGTATCGTGCGCCAGCTGGATAAGGTAGCCTAGCGGGTCAAAGGTAGGACCGCCGGAGATATTTGTAGCTCGTGGTTCTATGGATGAATTGTAATAAGCGTCGCCAACCTTGCGCACCTCGGGAATGATCGTGTTAATGTTGCTAGCCCGGCATGTATCCACGAGCTCTTGCGCCTGAGAAGCATTGAGGAAGCTGGTACCCCAGGAATCTGCCCAAATGCACCGGTATTCCACAGGACCTGTTGTAACAATAAGGTAGGACTGAACAAGCGATGTAGTCGTGGCGTTCGAAGAATCTTGCGCCGTCATCCAATACGCCACAGTACTTCCTGCCGGCTGGGGTGGTATCTGGGCCCCGTACACCGAGTCCCCCGCACTGCCATCATTGTGGCTTCCATCGTCGTACGCGGTCACAATGGTAGTAGACCCCGGTGGTGTCACTTTGTAACTAAGCGTTACACTCGTGACAGGATAGTCCGAGGTCACGGTTGCGGAAACATTCACGGTGTCTTGTCCCGTCGGCTTCTGGGGGGTGCGTTGCAGGTTCGAAATACTGAGTGGCCCCATGCTCACGCGGCGCCAAATGATGCAGTCGGCAATGTACACCCCAGAGGCGCCAGTGTTATCCATGCGCACGCTTCCACCCGTGCCGGCCTCGAAAAACCATGTGCCAAGCAGCACCTGCACCACCTGATTGCTGCCATACTGGTTAAGATTGACGACGGTGGAATTTCCTCCAGCGTACGTTATTGTCATGGGGGCAGCCGTCGTTCGGTTCGTGCTGCGCCGAAAGGCTGCCCACACCTCATAGTAGCCTGGTGTGGGAAGCGTCGGCCGCCACACGCAATAGCTTGGCGGATCTACAGAATTCATATATTGATAAGTGCCGAGGTAGCCGCTCGTCGAACTTTGGTACCACGTGCCAGCTTTAGTAAACCCAGGCTCGCCATCATCGTCGTTGACAACTATATCCTGAGCGAATGCGAACACAGGAAGAGCACACACAAATAAGATGAGAAACGGTTTTGCGGCCCTCATTGATCCCTCCCTAATAGAAAGCGCGCATCGCGAATCTTTCGATTTTGCCAAGAGCCGCTTTAGTGTAAAATAGCAAATAGCTGAGTAAATAAAATTCGAGCAACACAGATCCCCGAAAGCTCCCTCTATCGACTCATTGTCCTAAGTATGTTCCCTAGTGGCAGTGAGGAATGAACGAAGAATTATTTATTCATCCCCCAGACTCAGAACAGATTGAGGACGAAATGGTTGGACGGCAAGATCCCGAAAAGCTCTTTCGTCCAGCTCCTGGGAAACGCTGCAAACGTCGTCGCCTTGGAGCCATGCTGCAACTTCTGTTTCCGTGGCACGTTCTAAGGTGAGTGCGCCGAGGATTTGTTGCCTAACGAGACGACCAGAAGAGTCTACCCATCCGCGAGAAATCAAGTCGCCGTAGCGTGTAGTCACTGAGAAAGCGCGCTCAATCCTACCCCGGAGAGAAATCTCTTCCAAGGCGCCAATTTCCATCTCTACCCGTCCGAGTCTCATGTTCCATAATGGATCCACAGCATCGAAGGAAAGCTTAACGCCGGGGCGGATATCTGATGACTGGAGATAGACGGAGCGAAAGGCGTCGGCGAGCGCGATAGGATTTTCTAGGCGGAAGCGCCCCCGTCGCACGGCATTGGACGACCGAACTTCCAGCCATAGTTCTGGAAATCGGATTCGGCCCACGATATGAAGGCAGCCGGTAGGCAAGTCAGCGGCTGCTGCAAAATCGCGAAGGTGGAATCTTTGATCGAGTCGCGCCTTCAGGTTTACCTGCAGCAAAGGCAGCGAGCGGCCGCCGAGCCGTGCGGCTGCAAAAGCATGCACTAAATACGCGGGATACACGTGTATTTCGCGGGTCATGGTGGTCACAAGCCCACCAATAATAGAGTCACCGGCCAGGATCACCGCATATTCCGACGAATCTTTCCATTTAGCAGCGATCTTCTTTGGATCCAACATTGCATCGGCTGCCCGAGGTGCGCTTTTTTGGTTTTGGCGATAGACCAGCGCCAGCATCATCACGAGCCAGAAGACAAGGATGAGAGCACCCTTTGTACTCCGTCGCACCGCTGTGGTTTTGTCCAAAACCACTGGTGCGGAACTTCCATTAGTCCCCATAAAGCCCTCACCCAGCCAAGGAATCCTTGAAAAAGCCATTTTTCATGTCTTACTATGCGTTACAAATGGGTGCATCGAAACAGGAGCTAAGGCTGCGGTTCAAGGAACTTCGAGCGGCTCTCTCGCCAAACGAAGTCAAAATGCTAAGTAAAGACATTCTCGATCGGCTGCGGAAACATCCCGCGTTGAGTGCAGCAGGATGTGTGTTCAGCTATATCGCCTTCGGAAGAGAAGTGGACACCCGACCATTGCTTGCTGAGCTCGTAGCCGCGGGAAAACTGGTGGTGGCACCGGGTAAAGATCGGCGTCTGGATTCCTCAAGATGTTTTCATTTTCTCGGGCCCCACGATCCTATCCTCACGGCCGAGAAACCCGAAATTGAGACGCCTGACACGTGCGATCTCTTGGATCTCCGCGATGTGGACATCTTTCTCGTTCCGGGAATCGTGTGGGATGAAGCAGGCTATAGAATTGGTTTTGGGGGGGGCTATTTCGACAAAATTCTTTCCAAGCGTCGCCCGGATTCACTAGCTATCGGGTTGGCTTACGAGTTCCAGGTCCTTCCAGCCCTCCACCCGGACCCGTGGGATCAACCTGTTGATTACTTAGTGACTGAGAAACGGCAGTTCGATACTACATCGCACCGACAGGCGGTGAAGCAAGATGACGACGTCATTCGGCTGTGACTTTCGTGGGCACGGTTTTCCGTCACAGTTGGGAAAGAGTTAAATCGTGAAAACGCGGATGGGCAAGCGTGATGTTTGGGCCTGCAAAAGCAGACCGTATAACTCATCACTCGTGGCAGCAGCACTTGTGCTCTTGGGCCTGTTTATGATGATAATCGCACCGGAGGAGTCCGTGGCAGCAATACAACAGGGCAGATTTAATTTGGAGGAAGCAACTTCTCAGCTCGAGAAGCAGTTCGAGCAGCTCATAAAGCTTGCTCGAGGAAAACGAGTAGGTTTGATTACCAACCCAACGGGGGTTGATGGGCGTCTTCGTATGATCGCCGATCGTCTGCGCGAAGATCCCCACACCACCGTTGTTGCATTTTTTGCCCCAGAGCATGGTTTGCGGGGCAGTGCTCAGGCTGGGCAGAAAATCACAGATCAACTCGACCCCGCCACCAGCATACCGGTTTTTTCCCTCTATGGTCCCCGCCCTGCCCCGTCGGCCGAGGCCCTGGAGGGCATTGATATGCTCATTTTCGACATTCAGGACGTGGGAGCTCGCTTTTACACTTATGGTTGGACGATGACCCACGCCATGGAAGCGGCTGCCCGAAAGGGGATTCCGTTTGTGGTCTTCGATCGCCCTAATCCCATCGGCGGACATCGCGTTGAAGGAGCCCCCAACACTTTTGATTGCGGCCTTATCGGAAGGCTATCACCCACGCAGCCCTTCGGCGTGGCAACGCGCCATGGGTTAACTCTGGGTGAGTTGGCTGCCTACGTCAACGGCGAATGGCTCGGAAATAAGGTGGAGCTGCATGTGATTAAGCTCCATGGCTGGCGACGAAGCATGTACTTCGACGAGACAGGACGTATGTGGGTGCCTCCGTCGCCCAACATGCCGACGTTGGAGACAGCTCTCGTCTACCCGGGAATGTGCCTTTTCGAGGGGACAAATCTCAGCGAAGGACGTGGCACGACACGGCCATTCGAGACAATTGGGGCGCCCTTTGTCCAACCCCTTCAATTGGTCGCCGCACTCGAAAGGAAGAAACTTTCAGGTGTGCTTTTCCGCCCGACTTACTTTACGCCTTCTTTCTCGAAATGGCAGGGACAGATGTGCGGAGGCATTCAGCTCCACGTGACCGATCGCGAAAGTTTCCAACCTGTGCATACGGGCATAGTTGTTCTGAAAACGCTGTTGGAATTGTACCCTGGCGAAGTGGAAGTGACGCCTTTTGCCTCCAAACTAATGGGCATTCCTGATTTTCACAAGCGCATACTCACGGAAAGCGTGGAATCGCTCGAGGCCAGCTGGCAAGAAAACCTGCAAAAATACTTAAAGATTCGGGAGAAGTACCTCCTCTACGAGAACTAACCGATTTCATCGGAAGGCGTGGGCGGGGCCAAGGGCGGCTCGCTTGAGGAAGAGGTTTTTTGGCGCATTTCCTTCCGCTTTTTTTCCCACCAGGCCATGCGTTTGGCAATCTCGCGCTCGAAACCAAAGGGCCCAGGTTGATAAAAGATCCGGTTTTGGAGGCCCGCGGGCAAAAACTCCTGTCCAGCAAAATGGTTAGGAGTTTCGTGGTCGTACACATACTCCGCGCCATAGCCGAGCTGTCGCATCAGGCGGGTGGGAGCATTGCGAAGGTGAAGTGGGACGGGCAAAGCCCCTGTTCGCTCTATTTCCTCTTTTAGGCGTGCCTCAGCAACATAAAGTGCGTTACTCTTCGGGGCTGTTGCCAAATAGACAACACATTGCAACAAGGCCAGTTCTCCCTCGGGCGAACCGAGAATCGTATAAGCTTCACGGGCAGCAAGCGCGACACCAAGAGCTTGTGGATCCGCGTTGCCTACATCTTCAGAAGCAAAGCGAATCATACGCCGCGCCAGGTAAAGAGGGTCTTCTCCACTGGAGAGCATTCTCTGGGCCCAGTAGAGAGCAGCCTGAGGATCGCTGCCACGCATGGCTTTATGGAGTGCACTAATGAGGTTGTAGTGCTCTTCACCTTCTTTGTCGTAGAAGAGATGCTTTCGGCGTAGGGCCTGGGCAAGAATTTCAGGCGTGAGGTGCTTTCGTCCCTCAGAATCGGCTGGGGCGATTTCGACGCAAAGTTCTAGCAGGTTCAACGCGCGTCGGGCATCGCCATCCGATAGCTCAGCGATGCGACGCAGTAGCTCAGGCGGAGCATGAATCGTTAGCTTTCCCAGGCCTCGTTCTGCATCGGTTAAGGCACGCTCCATAATCGTGCATAGATCGTCTTCGCTCAGGCGTTGGAGGACGACAACCTCGCAACGCGAGAGCAGCGGGGCGATGACGGAAAAAGAAGGGTTCTCTGTTGTTGCACCGACAAGAATGATGGACCCATCTTCGACAAAAGGCAAAAAAGCATCCTGTTGCGCTTTATTGAAGCGGTGGATTTCATCAATGAAAAGTAGCGTTCTGCGTCCGTAACGGTTCCTGTTGATACGGGCACGTTCCATAACTTCGCGAACTTCGCGGACGGAAGCCGTTACCGCACTCAGCGACGTGAACTCGCATTCGGCAATTTTTGCCAATAAGAGAGCAAGTGTGGTTTTGCCACATCCCGGCGGCCCCCAAAAAATCATCGATCGGAGCTTGCCTTGCGCCAGGAGGCGACGAAGGGGGGAATTGGCGCCGAGAACCTCCTGCTGGCCACAAAATTCTTCCAGTGACCGTGGTCTCATACGGTCAGCCAAGGGTCGTGGCACCCGCTCTTGAGGATCTTTCTTGCCCTCTTCGGAACCAAACAAATCCATGGTTTGAGCTTATCCTAAATTTTCCCCTTCACGTTGCAACCATTTGTCTGGGCAAAACAAATGATTTCTTTCACCTAATTGTTTAGGAAAAGGCAGATGTTCGTAGATCACGCGAAAATTTTTCTCGAAGCAGGCGACGGCGGCGACGGCTGCGTGAGCTTCAGGCGCGAGAAATTTGTTCCCTTCGGCGGCCCCGACGGTGGCGATGGCGGACGGGGCGGGCACATCTATCTCGTCGCCGATCCCCACATGACTACGCTTTTAGATTTTAAATATAAACCGCACCACAAGACCAAAAGGGGCCAGCACGGCTCCGGAAATAATTGCTCAGGACGTGATGCCGAAGACCTATACCTTCGGGTACCGTTGGGAACAGTAGTTTGCGATGAACAAGGCAATGTCCTCACGGAACTTCTCGAGGCGGGGCAAACATACCTCGCTGCCCGAGGTGGCCGGGGCGGACGCGGCAATCAACATTTTGCTACGCCAACCAACAAAGCACCTCGCAAATTCGAATACGGGGAGCCTGGCGAGAAGCGCACGCTTGTTCTCGAGCTGAAGATTATTGCTGATGTAGGCTTGGTTGGTCTCCCGAATGCAGGGAAATCTACATTGCTGGCGAGTCTTACTGCGGCAAACCCTAAAATCGCCCCATACCCTTTCACCACTGTCCATCCTAATCTGGGCGTCATGGAGCTTGACGAAACTCAGCGATGTACGTTGGCGGACATCCCCGGCCTTATCGAGGGCGCGCATCGCGGTGCGGGATTGGGACTCCGGTTTTTACGCCACATCGAGCGCACAAAGCTCTTGGTGCATCTTGTAGCGCCGCCAGACAATGGCGAAATTGATGACCTTGAACATTACAGCTACGCCTGGAATCTAGTGAATGAAGAGCTTGCTGCTTATTCCGAGGCCCTCGTCAGTAAGCCGCAAATCGTATGCCTGACGAAGATTGATTTGCTCCCCGCCGAGACGGTGGACCGAATCGTAACATTCTTCAAAGATACCCAGGGGATCGAAATCTTACCGATCAGCGCTCACACTGGCGCCGGTCTTGATGCTCTGCGTGAAAGAATTCGTCAGGAGCTTACAAAGCTCGGCATGCTTTCTGAAGGCACGAAAGAGAAAATCGGTATCACACACGATCCAACTCCGTAGGATCGCTGCACCTCTCATACGCCGTCGGCCCAAAATAGGATATTCTTCGGCATTGACCTTGGAGTCATTAGCGGCCGATATGCACCGCATTATGCGCAGGATAAAGACTGTTGCCGTTAACACATTGTTCATCATTTCAACCGTGTTGGCACACTCGCAATCGGAGAAAGGGAATGTTATGGATGTACCGGCGGACGTGGAAAAAGCACTTGTTCGTGCCCAGCCGGGAGACGTAGTGGGAGCTGGCTCACTTAATCTCGATGATGTGCCCTCTCTCAAGTACGAGAAAACAGGCGGCGGCCCGCCCATGGTTTTTTCTGACGATCCCGAGTATTTCCGGGTTCCCGAGGGGGCAGGTGTGCGGGAAAACGTCGAGCCGGGACAGGTGAGGTTATACGTTTATCATGTCAACGCTACGACAGATAGTGCCAAACGAATCACCGCCGTTGTTGAGAACTTGGGAACATCGCCCCTTACTCTGCGTTTTCAACGTTACGCTTCCACAGGACCAAGCACCGATTATTACCGGGTGGGAAAAGAGGGGCTTGTTCGCTACTTCGCAGCTCAAGTGTTGCCACCGCCGATTATCATCGCCCCAGGAGCTGCAGCTCCGGTTGACGAACGGATGGAGAAAGCCCAGGTGAAGTTCGATGAGCTCATCCATGGGTTTTATGACTTTACGATAGATCAACCCGCCCGCATAACAACACTTCAGACGACGTTGGACACCTCCGGTGTTGTGGCGAATGCCCGTATTCGTGAAGTGCTGCCACCCCGCAAAGGATCCGGTGCAGGCCGAGGGCTGTATCGGACGACGGACTACGAGGTTCGGCTGGAAAACGATCGAACCTACGACACTTCCGAGGGACCTGCCCAAATCGTGCTTGCTGACGGCAAAACTGATCCTTGGGTCACGGGTTGGGATAGCAGCCGCGATACATCCGTTACACTTGCAGGAAACTACGGCGTCATATACCGCGTGAAGCTTCGTTATCGCTCGAGCGACGGAAGAGGTCTGGTGCTTGGGCTGTGGTACCCTCCCTCCGGCAAAAAGTGGTGTGAGGCATGTGCGCTGGCAGTTGTCGTGAACGATGGAATTCATCAGGGTGGGATCGTGCGATTACCGCGGACAACAACCACATTCAGGGGACGCGACCGCGTAGCGATAATCCAAGTTTATCCCCCAGCAACCGAAGGCGCGATTGAATTGACTTATTCTCCTCCTGGTGCTTCTTGTTTACCGACGCCACTTCTGCTCTTACCAGTGCGAGGTTTGTCACAATTGCGCCATGGTGAAACAAAATAATAAGTTCACATTATTGGCCATCCTGGGGCTTGTGCTGGCCGTCACAGCTTCCGCCGCCCGCTTGTACGACCGGGTCATAGCCAAACTCAATGATGAGGTGATTCTGGCGAGCGACCTTGCAGATGTTCTTCGCGAAAAACAGGGAATCCTTCATGTCGCCGATCCCGTCGCTAGCGCAGACAAAGATTCGATAAAAGCCCTGCTTGACCGAACTCTGCTTCTGGGAATCGCCAAACGAAACGTTTCCGTAGTCCCAGAAAATGAAATCCAAGACCAAGTGGAAGCGATGGTGGCAGATGTGCGCAGTCACTATTTATCCGAAAACGAGTTTCTGCGTGAGGTGAGAGAGCAGTACGGATCGTTGGAGAGATTCAAACAAGAGCTTGCTCGCCGGGCAACAATTGATTACCGCATCGCCCGTGTTATCGGCATGCGTTTCACTATTACGGATGCTGACGTCGCGCGCTTTGAAGACGAATGTCGGCAAAAAGGCATCCAACCTGAAAGTTATCATTTGCGACGAATCGCAGTAGTGATTAACGACGAGACAAGCGCTGGTCGAAGCCACGCGCTCGCTCGTGTCGCTGCTTTGCTCAGAACCGCAACTGAAGAACACCTGCAGTTTGCTGAGGCCGCAAAACGCTATTCTGAGATTCCGGGGGAAGCGGCCATGGGCGGAGATTTAGGCTATATTTCGGTCGAAAAGTTGGCTCCCGAACTCAGGGTAGCCCTCGAAAAACTCTCCCCTGGCCAGGTGACTCCTCCTCTCGTGACCGGCAACTTCGCCTGCATTTTTTACCTCGAAGGGAAACGTGGTGCGAGGTCGTTGCTGTACGAAAAACGTTTCCTCGAGTCACGCGAAGCTTTACTCAAAGAGCACCGGCGTAAGGCAAATTTGCTCCTATATGATAGGCGTCTCGCATTAAAGATCCCATTGGAGTATCAAGAATGCCTGCGCGAATCTACTGCAGCGGATCGTTCGGCTCGGCAGATCATGCGGCCGAGCAGCGAAACTAGTGCTTCTGTGGGAATTCCATCTGGGAAGCGGCGAGGACTCCTTCGTAGGCTTTTGAGTCCGGGAAATCAGCAGTGAATGCTCAAGCAGGAGACTATGAGCAAGATGGCGTCGTGCATAGCAATTGCGATGGGAGATCCAGGCGGAATCGGTCCCCGTCTCATTGCGCACACCCTCGCGAAGGCGCCGCATGTGACTCGCGGACCACTCCTGATTTTTGGCGATGAAACGACCATCCGAGAGGCTGCTGCTCTGGATGGAATTCAATGTTCATTTGAGCAAGTTGACGAGGAACAGCTCGCAGGAAAGAGTAGTTCGTGTTTAAGCACAAAGAAAGCTGTCGTCGTTCGGTGCCGTGGCGCACAGGGCTTACGGTTTTCACGGGGAATTGCTGACGCTGCTAACGGACGCGCGGCATTAGCCTGGATCGAGGCGGCAGTCAAGGCGTGCCAGACTGGCATAGCCACCTCTCTCGTAACCGCCCCCATCTCCAAAGAAGCCATTCGGGCAGCAGGTTCTCCGTTCCCTGGTCACACGGAGCTGCTTGCGCATTTGTGTGGTATTGAGGAAGTGCGGATGATGCTTGTAGGAGGGGGCCTGCGGGTAGTCCTGGAGACCATACATGTCGCCTTAGCTGAGGTGCCAAAGCTGCTTGCAGCTGCCCGCATCCAGCGCACGCTAGAAATTATTGCAGCATGGAGCGGGCGCTACCTGTGCAAGGACGCCAAAATTGCAGTCTGCGGGCTCAATCCCCACGCTGGCGAGAATGGCCTATTTGGTCGTGAGGAGCTGGACGTGATTGCGCCTGCTATAGCCAAAGTCCGCTCCGTCGGTATCGACGCGTCAGGACCATATCCTGCTGACACGGTGTTTTATCGCGCGAGGCGAGGTGAATTTGATTTTGTTCTCGCCATGTATCACGACCAAGGACTTGCTGTGCTGAAAACATTGGCATTTGAGACCGGCGTGAATGTGACGCTGGGGCTTCCGTTTGTGCGCACGTCGCCAGATCACGGCACAGCATTTGATCGTGCCTGGCTGCCCGATGCAAAGATCAATACTCGCAGTTTCCAGAAAGCGCTAGAATTAGCAGCTCGGTGGAGCAGACAGGAGGCACGGATGTGTGCCCGAGCACAGAAAAAAAAGACATTGTAGCCCTTTTCCAGCGAATGAGGAAGCCGGTGGTTTCGTATTAAAAACTCGTCAAGAAACATTTGCACCTCATGGGGAGGTGCAATCCAATCCCGTTCGCTGGCGCGTGAGAACGCACGAACGGCGGGCATGTGACGTGTGACGGTGAAAGGCACCGGCGTCACCGCTGCCGAATTTTATCGAGTGAGGAGAACCCCACTCATGAGTAGCACAAATCCGGTCATTCGTGACTACGTTGCGCAGTACCTGAAGAAAGACATCCCTGAGTTTGGTCCGGGCGACACTGTTCGCGTTTCGGTTCTTATTTCTGAAGGCGACAAGGAGCGCATTCAGGACTTCGTGGGCGTCTGCATCCGACGCAAAGGAAGCGGTATCAGCGAAACCTTTACGGTGCGGCGCGTCAGCTATGGCGTAGGGATGGAGCGTATCTTCCCGCTTCATTCGCCAAAGATCGAAAAGATCGAAGTTTTACGTCGTGGCAAGGTGCGGCGGGCGAAACTTTATTACCTGCGCGACTTGCGTGGGAAAAAGGCCCGTATCGTCGAGCGGAAAGTTAAACATGCCGGCCTGGAGAAAACGCTCATCGTTGGCGAATCTGTGGCCGAGCAGGAGACTCAAGGCGAGCAGAACCCACCGCAGGAATAAGACGAGCAGGAACCAAAGCCGCGAAAACTATCAAGAAATTGGCGCCTTCAGGGACAAATGGCTCGGGAGGCGCCAAGTTTTTTGGAAACCAGTAGTGTTAGTGATGCGGTGACCTGCAGGAAGTGCTTAAATCTCTTCCAGAAAATCTAGATTCTTGCCGTACGTTTCTTCCAACTGCCGCAGTGCGATTGCAGCCAAAACGAACGTCGCAAGGCCAACGGTACCTGCGGCAACTCGCACGTCCATAACCTTGGCTAGCCCATCAAAGAGCCAGGCAAGGATTGCTGTGAGCCCGCGGACAAAATTAGGTGCCGTCACCGCAACGGTAGCCCGAAGGTTGGTTCCAAACTGTTCTGCAGCCACGGTGACGAAAACCGCCCAATAACCGGAAACAAAGCCAAGTCCCGCACACACAGAATAGAAAAATCCGAGGGAGGCTCCTCCCCATAATAGGTAAACGGCGGTAAGACAAAAGGCCAAACCCATAAAACGGCCAATAATGCGTTTGCGCGTTTGAAATAGCTGACTTAGATAGCCGTTCACTAGGTCGCCAAAAGTTAACGCTAAGTAGTAGAACATCACAGCAAGGG
>JANZZJ010000067.1 GCA_026419455.1 Candidatus Sumerlaeaceae bacterium
TTTGTGACGTTGCAGCGCCCCCCGCCGCTGATGAGAATTTTCGCACCTATCTGACGAGCACCATCGAGAGCCACAATACGAAGACGGCGGTAGCGATCTTGTTTAGCAGCGAAAATCGCTGCCGCCAATCCCGATGCTCCTGCCCCGATGACGGCAAGATCTGCTGACTGCGCAGAAGAGTGCTGGGATTTCATGACCTTTTCAAGCTCTCCGGTTGTCCCAACGGCAACGTTCGCAAGACGCCGACATGGCCTAACGCCGTTGAACATGATCAAGCTGCCACTAGGGTCTAGTGAGGAAAAATCATCGTCGAAGCTAACCGCCACTTTGCGACGCGGAGGCTGGACTTTGGTCAAGTGGAACTATAACTTTTGCAGCGGCCTGAGCACGGTTCTCGCCCGGCTGGGGATAATCCACTCGACGATGATAGCGACTGAGCAATGTTTTGACGAACACTTCGAAAATCTCGTGGAGATCTTCGAATGTCATTTTGCACTCGTCGAACTGTCCATCGCTGAATTTTTCCTGAATGGTCTGCCTCACTACCCGATAGACATCCTCCTCCCGCACGGTGCGCCCGGTAAATTTTGCTGTGGCGGTGGCTTCCACGGCATCGGCAAGCATGACAATGGCAGCCTCCCTTGTTTGTGGCTTTGGGCCGGGGTAACGAAACTCCTCTTCGTCGAGAACGCCACCTTGTGACTCAATGAGTTGGCGGGCCTGCTCATAAAAGTACTTAATTAAAGACGTGCCGTGGTGCTGCGGGATAAAATCAATCACTTGCTCTGGGAGGCCAAACTCGCGAGCCAGTTCGATCCCTTCGCGCACGTGGTTTTTTATTATAAGGCAGCTAAGGAACGGCGACATGCGCGAGTGAATACGCCGTTCTTCAGGCGTGACTTGGTTTTCGGTGAAGTACTTCGGCTTAAGAATCTTTCCGACGTCGTGGAAGTAGGCCCCTGCTCGGACGAGCAAGTAGTTTGCTCCTATGCGCTCGGCTGCCGGTTCAGCAAGTTTGGTCACGTTAAGCACATGTTGATAGGAACCTGGTGCCCGCTCCTCCAACAAGCGCATCAGAGGATGATCCACGCTGGTAAGTTCCATGAGGCGGACATCGGTAACTACGCCAAAGAGATTCTCGATGAGGGGCAAACCTCCGACGGCAAGCACATAGCACGCTAGCCCGTTCGCTACAGCCAGTAATGTTACATCGAGACGAACGGCAAGGCGGTTGAACATGACCGCGCTAACGATTGCGAGGAGAGCATTGAGCCCTGCGAGACGCAAACCGGCCATGAGCACTTCGCGACGCTCCCGCACAGTATGCAGGAAGACCACACCCGCTAAACCACTAACGGCACCTACAAAGGTGGGCCAAAAACTCCCCTGAAACGCAAGGCCAGCAGCAAGAGCTGAAACAAGAGAAACAACTATCGCCAGCTGGGGTTGAAAGAGAATTACCCCAAGCATTCCTATGAGACCCGCTGGATACGCAAACGTGGAAAGGATAACATCGTCGGATATAATAAGCACAAATTTGGCCAGCGCCAAAGCAAAAACCGTGGGAAGCGCCAACATGGCAATGCTGGCAGGGGTAAATACGAAATCGCGGATATAGCGCCGAACGAACTCGTATACAAACACCATGCCGAATGCCACGATGAAGGCATTGCAAAATAGACGCAGTAGATCGTAACGACGAAGTTTTTTATCTAATAATTCCAGAAGCTCCACCTGCAAGGAGGACAATTGTTCGCCTCGCGCCACGAGCCGACTGCCTGCTTCAACCTCAAATCGACGCTGAACCTTCTTGAGTGCAGCCGCCAGCGAATCAGCCGTGAGCTGTTCGTTGTAGATGATGTTCGGGCGCAGGAGTGGAAGGAGCAGTTCGGAGTAGGTTTTTCTCCACTCTTGCGCCACTGGTGCCCGGGCAAAAGCGCGGCGCTCAAGAAAATCTTCCACTTCTTTCGGATAGTCTATGATGCGCTCAGCAACGAAGGTGGTGGTGCGATCGAGAAAATTGGAAGCCTTGCTGATAATGCGAAGGCGCCCTGCCTGTGCTGCTCCAATCAAGAGGCGCTTGTCGTTAGTAATTCCGCGCTCGTTATAGAGTAGACGCACAGCCTCGAAAAGATCTGCACGTAGCCGGGGATCATCTGCATGCGCAATGAGAAACTCGCACGTCTTGGGCGAAAGCTCGATACCATAGGAGCTACGAATCTTTCTCTGAAACACACTCGGGGAACTGGGCAAATCGCGCGAGCGCTGAGCTTCTGCGAGAATCGTCTCAAGAATGCCGATAGTGCCCCGCTCAACCGTGTCGTCGTGAACGAAAATCTTTGCATGTTGTGCGCGAATCCAGCTTTCCTCGCGTGCTGCTTGTTCCGAGTTTTCCACAGACAGGCTGAATGGCGTAAAAACATCGCTTTCGCCCCACTGCTGACCCACTTTTGCATGAAACGGGGCAAGTCGCGGAAGCGGTCCCACGATGATCACGATGCCGATCCATACGACTGCCACCGTAGCCCATTGCATCAGTCGCTGCAATGTGGGCTGACGATGCCGATAGATGGCATGTCGTGCGCCCCGATGTCTACCGCTGTAGAGCCGCGCTCTGTCGACTAATTTCCCCATGGGCGTTGAAAAGCCATTTCTCCCGGAGTCCCGAGTTCTCGCTTACTCCTGTGGTTGGATTCCTATGATCTTCGGGGCATCAGTGTCGCCAGCGAGAACATCGTCGGCAAGTATTTCCGTATTTCCCTCGCGCCTATACGGGAGTGGCAACTCTGGCTGGGCACCATTCCCACGCTCAGCGCTGTCGTAGGCGCGGATGATCTTTTGGATGAGTTCGTGGCGCACCACGTCGGTTTCGTCGAAATGGATAAACTCGATGCCTTCAATGTTACTGAGAATTCGACGAGCGTGGACCAGTCCCGACTCTTTGCCTTGGGGCAGATCTATTTGCGTCACGTCGCCCGTGATCACCGCTTTTGAGTCGTGGCCAAGCCGCGTGAGGAACATCTTCATTTGCTCGACGGAGGTATTTTGGCCCTCATCCAGAATCACAAAGGCACTGTTAAGTGTGCGTCCGCGCATGAAGGCGAGAGGCGCAATTTCCACTGTCCCGTTCTCGATTAGCTGGCGCGCCTTCTCCGGCTCCACCATGTCATACAAGGCGTCGTACAGTGGGCGCACGAAGGGATCAAACTTGGCGGCAATATCCCCCGGCAGGAAACCTAGTTTTTCGCCCGCTTCCACGGCAGGACGAACAAGAATGATACGGTGAACTTGGTTTGAGATCAGAGCATGAACCGCCATCGCCATGGCGAGGTAGGTTTTCCCCGTTCCGGCAGGCCCGATGGCAAACACGATATCACAGCGGCGGATGGCGTCAAGATAGTGCTTCTGGTGGGCTGTCATAGGCGCCACGCCACGCTTTTTCAGGGGCAAGGGAACCCTGTCGGAGAAAATGCGTTGGAGGTCTTCGCCACGGTCGCTTTTAATGCTTTCGACAGCGTAACGTATTTGTCTTTTGGTAAGTCCGCGTTTCGACCTGGCGAAACTCAGAAGATGTTCGACCAAGCGGTGAGCCTGTTCTACACGGGCTGCTTCGCCGACAATCTTTATCGTCGTCCCCCGCGGTATTATGCGAACTTCGAACTGGCTTTCGAGTTCGCGTAGCTTCTCATCATTTTTCCCGCAGAAGTCTAGGAGCTCAGAAGGGTCGAGCTCAACTATCTGCTCAGTAACCTCTATCAACGTTGAATGTGGCTGCCTCCTCTACGCGCATGCCGCGACCTAAGTGCCGCAGCAGCATTATTTGTCTTCTGCAAGAAATTACATTAAGCAAAATCCATGATTCAGAAGAGGGCCACCCTGTTCACCCGAGTTTTCTTTTGCACTCAAGCAGCTTTTGTCATGATATGGTTTTAGCTAAAGAGACAAGTGGAATACAAAATACGCCCTGCAGTTGTTGGGCGCAGCTGCATTGGCGGATGAGGAATTCACTATGCGTATTCTCTTCGTTGCTTCAGAGGTTTTCCCTTTTGCGAAAACCGGTGGACTGGCTGACGTGGCGGGAAGTTTACCGCTTGCCCTGGCAAGCATGGGGCATGATGTGCGCGTCGCTATGCCCAAATACGCTGCTGTAGATGAGACTCGGTATAATCTCGTCCCCATTCTTGACGAGATCATCGTGCGCTTGGGCGACACCTCTTACCTGACTCAAATCAAACGTTCCTTCTTCCCTGGGACGAATGTTCCAGTGTACTTTGTGCAGAACCATAGCCTTTTCGGACGGCCCGGTTTATATCAGGAAAATGGAACCGACTATGCTGATAATGACATCCGGTTTGGTGCTTTCTGCAAAGCAGTGCTTTGGCTGATTAAAGCTCTGGACTGGCAGCCTGACATCATTCATTGTAATGATTGGCAAACTGCCCTCCTTCCTATATATTTGCGAAACGATCCCGAGGTGGCAAGTGCCGACCTAGCATTCAAAAAACAAAAAGTCCTCTACACGATCCACAATCTCGCTTACCAAGGATTGTTTGGATGGGATTCTCTCGCAAGACTTGGCTTGCCGCCCTCTTTGTTCGCTCCGGACCAATTAGAATTCTATGGTAAGATCAATCTGATGAAGGGCGGCATCCTCTACTCGGATGCCATCTCCACGGTAAGCCGTCGCTATGCTGACGAGATTCAGACAGAGGAATTTGGCTGTGGCCTCGATGGCTTACTGCGTCAGCGCCGAGACAAACTCTACGGCATTATGAATGGTATTGATTATTCTGTCTGGGATCCCCGAACGGATCCTCACCTTCCGGTTCATTACGGAGCCAATTCTCTCGGCGGAAAAACACGCTGCAAGAAGGCCCTACAGGAAGAATTGGGTCTAGAGGTGGACGCAGCCACACCAGTGGTGGGGATGATAACAAGGCTTGATCCGCAAAAGGGGCTCGATCTGGTCGCTGAGGCCATGGATGAAATCATGACGGAGAAAGTTCAATTCATCCTTTTGGGATCGGGACACGCGGAGTTTCACGAGTTTTTCGCACAGGCTGCTCGCAAGTATCCCCGCCGAATGAGTGTCAATCTACGGCTGGATATCCCTTTGTCTCATCGCATTGAGGCGGGAGCTGATCTCTTCCTCATGCCCTCGCGCTTTGAGCCATGCGGTCTCAATCAGCTCTATTCCATGCGCTATGGCACAATTCCTGTAGTACGTCGTGTGGGGGGACTTGCCGATTCCGTAATCGACGCCACCGAGGAGAACGTCGCTAAGGCACGTGCCACAGGTTTCGTTTTCGACGAATATAGCGCTAAAGCGATGATGGTCGCATTGCGACGAGCACTGGCTGCCTACCACAAGAAAACGCTTTGGCGGCAGCTCCAGCGAACTGCCATGGCGCAGGACTTCTCATGGGATGCTTCAGCCAGAAAGTACGTTGAGCTTTTCCAAAACATGTTAACAGAACGATAAGACAAGACATCTATCTTGGTTTGTCACAAATGGAACTCCCTAATAGCGTAGGATAAAACGGCCCCTATTACGCCAGCCGCTGCGATCACAGCGAAAATGAGTAAGGCGCCGGAGGACGTCGCGCCTTCGGCAAAAATGCGCATGGGCACGTAGTGATTGAAGAGAGAAAATCTTGCCCAAGGTTTTGCAGCATCCCAGAGCTGCGCCAGATAGTTGCCAACGTACATGGCTAGCAAAATGCTTGTGCTCCAGCCTGTTGCATCGCCCCGGCTACTTGTGATTGATGCAAAGAAAACAGCAAGACCAGCAACTGCGGCGCCAAGGAGGAAGAGCGTAGCTGCCAGTTCGAGCATTTGTGGCGCCGGGGGAAGTATAAACCCAAGTCGGCGGAAGCCCACAATGGTGCCGGCCAACGACGACCCTGTAGCCAGAACCAGCCAAAATAGGCACACTGTGTATGCTATGAGAGGAAGAAGGCTTCGGGAAACGGGTCGCGCCAAGATATGGGTTACCGTCATGCGCTCTACCTGTCCCGCGAGAAATTCTACGCTGCAAATGATGCCAAGGGCACTGACGACAACTATGACAAACGGATGCTGGTAAACCAGCCCCAAGAATCCTTGTGTAGAATCAAGAGGGACCCGATCCATTCCGACAAAGGCTTGGATTCCCTTTGGAATGAAGCGCATCACGAAAGCCGGTGCCCCTTCTATGTTACGGATAAGCCCCCGATAAACAAAGGCTGTGAAATAGTGAAAAAGGAAAAGGCCGGCAACTCCCAAAAATCCGTAGGTACGAGAGCGCCGTAAGAAATAAGCAAACAATGTCATCAGGATTCACCTCGATTCCCTTGATAGAACGACATGAGGTGATCAAGCGCAGCGGACTCGATGCGAACATCAATCAAGGGCAAATCGAGAATTGCGCGAAGCACGGAAACACTTGCACCGGTGGCTATTTCATATACCAGCCAACCGTCTTCTTCGCGCAGAAACTGCGCCTTTGGTAAGGGTGGTGGCTGGCGCGCTGCCTCTGCGCCGGGTAGCCCGCGCAACCGGATAAAAGCGAGCCGTGGCGCTTCGGCAATGAAATCAGATACACTGAAACAGTCCATAAGACGTCCCTCAGCTAGAACGGCAATGCGGTGGCAGAGGTCGAGCGCTTCGGGGAGAACGTGGGTGGAAAATAGAATCGCAGCTCCGCTTGCTGCGCGTTCACGAAGGATAGCATAAAGCTCATGTTGCGCCGTCGGGTCGAGGGCGTTGGTGGGCTCGTCGAGAATAATTAAGTCCGGTTCATGTTGGAGCGCGGCGATAATCCCAAGTTTCTGCTTCATGCCGCGCGAGTAACGGCGCACAGACATACGCAACTGTTTGCTACCAAGGCCCAAGCGCTCGCACAGAACACAAGCGGAGGCAGGATTGCCTCCAGAAAGACGCGCATACAGTCGCAGCAAGCGCTCGCCGGATTCTTTTTCGTCGAAAGCTAAATCTCCCGGCAAGAAGCCGATGCGCTTCCGCAACCGCACTGCCTTCCACGACCTAGGAGAAATTCCGAAAACTTTGATGTGGCCGCCGCTAGGCGCAATGAAACCAAGGACAAGACGCAGCACTGTCGTTTTGCCGGCGCCATTTGGGCCCAGCAAACCCAGGATCTCACCGCGGCAGAGCCAAAAACTTAGGTCTTTCACTGCGACTAGCCCGCCATAACATTTGCTAAGCTTTTCGGCGGAAATAACAGGGTCCACGCAGGGCGGGAGTTGAATCGTCAGCTGTTCCGATTCAGCAATCATTCTGCCCAACCAAACGCATCGCGCCGCAATTCCAGAAGTTCAACTTTGCCGTTAGGCTGAATGACGAGACTAATGATGTCGAAGAAACTTGGGGACGGATTTCGAAATCCTTTGAGATAGTGACGCGCAGCCCGCCGAAGATGGCGACGCTTTTCGAAGTCGACGGCGTCTTCCGGAGCAAATTCTCCGAGCTGCGAGCGCGTCTTCACCTCGACGAAGCGAATTGTGTCGCCATGTTCAGCAATAATATCAATCTCGCCAGCCGGACAGCGGAAGTTACGCTCAAGTATCCGATAGCCTTCCGCTGCAAGAAACTGACACGCAACCTCCTCGCCAGTGCGCCCGAGTTTGTGCGGATCGTTGTAATTGTCGTTCTTCCAGAACATTGTGCCACAGATTTGATGTTTGGTTAGCGCGGCATGTCAAGCTGACCAAAAGATGCCGACGTAGTTTGCTACTGGTTAGAGAATGTTAATTTGGCGCTTGCGCTCAATGTTGTCGTAGCCGTGAGGGTTACAGGCCGCACATGGGCGTTGAAGCCGCAGGCGTTTGAGCGATCGGCGCAGCTGTAAGTAAGGACGGCTGTTCCAGATTTCCAAGAATTCTTGTTCGCGAAGATTTCCAAACGCTTTGCCGAAATACCCGCAAGGATGAAGGTCCCCATTAGGGTAAATCTGTACGGCTCGCCAGGGCGCTTCGCAGAAACACGAGTATTCGCCGGTGTCGTGCGAGGTGTCGGCCCCCTCGAACGGGGGAAGTTCGTAAGCGTCGAGCCGGTCATCGTGAACGGGTAGCATGAGATATACACCATATTCGTACGCACGCCGCTTGGCTTCGATGAGTATGGGCATGACAGATTGCCAATCATCTATCGCTTCATCGAGGCCAGGATTCATCGGCAAGTAACGAATTGCTTCGATGACAACGGCATTGACCCGCTTAGCAAAATCCACGAGCTGGGGCAATTCAGCAATTGTGGATTTCATGAGCACCATATTGAGTTGAACGTAGGGGCGCGGCGTTTTGTGCTCAGCTTTCACTGCGGCAAGCGTTTCAAGGTTTTCGACGAGTTTTTCCCAGCGACCATTGATACGGATGCGCTCATAGGTTGCCTTGGTAGCGCCATCAATGGACACAGCGATAGATTCAATATGTGGATTCTTGGCGAGAAGTTCGCAGCGACGGTGCGTGAGAAGCGTCCCATTTGTTACAAACCCCACGCGGGAGCACGGACCTTCCGCAACGATCTCGAGAATTTCGTCGAAGTGACGCGACATCAGGGGCTCATACTGGCACGCCAGCGACACAGTCGATGCATAGCAGAACACCTGATTGACGATCTTGCGGAAAAGGTCGGGTTCCATGTCGAATTTGGGCTGCCCTACCGTGCCCGGATAAAAACACATTTTGCACAGGAGGTTGCACTTGTTGGTGATGTCCATGCGCACACGTAGCGAGCCAGTGCTTGGCTCGTGCCGATACGCACTGAGTGGATCAACAAGATCGTCGATGAACGAACGCAAATTCACTGTGCAAAACCGTACTAATGCGGCACCATTTTGTTCGCTTCTGGCGCGCCAACTCATAGGCAATTGTTAGCCTTGGCCACATCAACATTCTCCATAAGTTTCATGGCAGAGGACATTATTCCTGCTTGAGGAAGCGGCCAATGAAAACGTGAGCGTTTTTCTTCTTCAGGCTTTCGTAAACGCCGAAACCGTCGGAAAGGAGACGTTTGCCATCGATGCGCTCGCGCGAGTGCTCAACTCCATCATTGATTTGGGAGACGAAGAACACCGAGCCGTCGTTATAGTGGCCAATCTGTTTGAAGCTGGATCCGTCAGGCTGTTGCACGGTACACGCAATTTTGTCGCCCTCGATGGAGTAAGTTGCGGTGACTTTGGTGACCCACATTTTGGAGATGAGGTCGCCACTCCACATTTCCATTTTCATAGTACCATCGGATTGAGGAGTGTAGGTGATCCGCATTTTGTTATGTTGCTCGAGGCGACCTTCGACAGAATAGACCCAGAAGTCTCCCTGCCAGGTACCAGCATAACGCTGAAAGAGGTCGGCTGGTGGTTTCTCCCACTCAAGTGCAGCCTTGAGTTTTTTGACTTTTTCAGGGTCAGGGGTGGGCGTAGTGGCAGCATCCTTCGCGGAACCGGCTTGGGGGCTTGCTTTGGCTTTTGCGTCGGAACCTGGTTGCGCACCTTCCTGACTCTGTTCCTTTCCTAAAAAATTCGAAAGCCAGCCCCCCTGGCTATACTGCGGCTGTGTGGCAATCGTGAGAATCGCGAGAGCAACGGGTAGTAAATTCCTTTTCATGGATGTAGATTCCTTTCGAGCAATGTTTGCTGCCGTGGTAGATAGCAATAATACGCGGCTTTTCATCAGTAGTCAGTACAACAAAGCAAGGGAATGGACAAGGGCGTGGCAACGAGAATTCGACCGGAAGTAGTGAAGCTGCAGGAAAATATCGAGCAGGTGATCAAAGGCAAGTCTGAAGTTGTTAAGAACTTGCTCATAGGTTTCTTGGCGCAGGGCCATATCCTGCTAGAGGATGTACCGGGGGTTGGCAAGACAACTTTAGCGCATCTTCTGGCGCGTTCCCTCAATCTAAGTTTTTCGAGAATCCAATTCACGAGCGACTTACTTCCATCGGATATCATCGGAGCTGTCATTTTTAACCAGAGCACCCATGATTTCGAGTTCAAGCCAGGGCCGATTTTCGCCAACATCGTGTTGGCGGATGAGATTAATCGAACGACACCAAAGACGCAGTCGGCTTTGTTGGAAGCCATGAACAGCGCTCAGGTTTCGGTGGACAAACAGACTTACGATTTGCCCCGCCCCTTCATGGTTATTGCGACGCAGAACCCCATTGAGTTTCATGGAACTTTCCCTTTGCCAAAATCGCAAATGGATCGCTTTCTCATGCGGCTAGAAGTGGGTTATCCGGCATTGGAAGATGAGGTGCGTATACTGCGTGAGCAACGCGAGGTGGGCAATATTGAATTCGTTCAGCCGGTGATGGAGGCTGAGGAAGTGCTAGAGCTTCAGCGCGAAGTGCAAAATGTGGAAATTGCTGATGAGCTGCTCTACTACCTAGCTCAAATTGTAGCTGCCACGCGACAATCACAGCTTATTGAACTGGGAGCCAGCACCCGAGCTGCGCTCGCACTCCGGCGCGCTGCGCAAGCGCGCGCTTTTTACGAGGGGCGCCGTTATTGCACTCCCGACGATATCAAGATGATGGTTGTACCCGTGCTCGCTCACCGTATCCAGGCGATTCGCACATTTGAACGCAATGGGTCAGACGTTAGCGATGAGGCCCAGGCGTTAATGCGAATCCTCGAAGAGGTAGATGTCCCTCTCTAAGGTTTGAGGACAATCTCCAGACGTGATGCCCAATTTACAGCCATGGCAGTGTGAACGCTTTAGCCGGCATTAGCTTTGGCTTCACTCAGTGGATTCGTTTTTTTACTTTTGGCGGGAGCCGCTGGTTTCAGTTCATTTGTTTCTTTCGACGGTTGGGGACGAATGCTTTCCCACGCCCTTTTTGCTTTACGTTTCGCAGCCCGTAAATTGTCCGACACCCACAGAAATGTCCGCAAGCCACGGCGGGCTTTGATATAGTGAATCTCCGATTCAAGCGAGCGAACGACTTCGGCTAGCCGGTGGATTTCACGCAGGTAGTTATCCGCGAGAACACGAGAATCGCCACAGGAATTCGTAAGAGCGACGGATGCTTTAGCGACCGCCTCCAGTAGGGAAGGATCTCGTTTTAGCGCCTGATTATTGAGAAGAAATTCTGCGTCCGCGTCGGTGAGGTCTACGGTCGATGCAAGATAATAAAGAGCATTCCAGAATCGGTAAGTTTGGTAATCCGCCACGGGGGAAATCCCGGCTTCTTTACACATGTGCCAAATCGGCATGCCTGGATAAATGATGAGAATTCCCATGCGCATTTGGTAGGGCTTCGGGAGCTCGCGCAGTAATTGGAAAGTGGCGATGCGATCCTCATCGGTTTCGAACGGGCAATTGGAAATAATATCGTAATAAGCGCGAATTCCTGACGCATGGATGTTGCGAGCGGCTTGGAGGATGCGCTCGCGGGTTGTGCGCCGATCATAGAGCTCGTTCGCAATTCGTTCGCTACCACTTTGGATTCCCATGGCCACGAATTCAGCATGGTGATCTTTAAGAATCTGAAGCATTTCAGGAGTTGCATAGTTAGGGTGGGTTTGACAGCCAAAGGGATGGCCGATGCGCTTTGAATATTGCTCAAAGAAGGCGCGCATGCGCTCAGGGCGCACGGTGAAGATGTCGTCCTCAATCTCAAGGTAATAGTTGCCCATGCGAGCTTTTGCTTCTTCGAGCTCGCGCATGCAGTGCTCGACGGAGCGGAAACGCAAGCGGGAGATATCGGGCATGACGTTTTTTGTCAGCGAATAAACGCAGTAGGTGCACACATAAGGGCATCCGCGGCTCGTGAGGATTTTGTAATAAGTATGGAGTTCGCTGAAATCGTGTGGTGTCCCCTCCAGAAGATGCCCCTCGTCGAGATAATACACACCTTCAGGTCCGAAATACGGATACGGGATGCTATCGAGATCCTTAACGACAGGACCAACCGGCTGGCGATGGATTTTTCCTTGCTCGCGCCACACAATGTTGGGCGTCTGGCGCCAATCCTTCCCACGATCTAAAGCATCGAGAAATTCCCCTACAACGAGATCGCATTCGCCAACAAAAGCCACGTCACAAAACTCGGAGGAGCCGGTCGGATCGAGTGTCACATGGGGGCCGCCCCATGCAACGACGGCATCGGGAGCCGCCCGCTTGACCATTTCGGTGAGCACACGCGCCTGGGGAACAAAGGCAGTGTAAACGCTAATCCCGATAAAGTGCGGCTTTATCTCGTTAATGAGTTCGTGTAATTGCTGCTGTTCCTCACCATTTATAGGGTCAGGATAGGACAGTATTTTCAATCCACCCCCCGGAAGGATAGAAACCTGCCAAAGAGGATCCCACCCTTCATCCGAGGGGATATCCTTGGTACGAGTGAGTTTTGCGCAAAGGAGATAGGCCTCGTGGCCCTGTTCGCGCAAATTGGCAACCAACTGGCGTGTCCCAAGATCGGACTCGTTGTATAACGTGATGAGGAGTGCGCGCGCCATCGTTTTAGGTGCCTCCGTTACATTTCCGTCACTGCTACCCTACATGCCAAGAAGCTAATGCATGCAACTGGGAAAAGCCACTTCCTCTCTTCGCCTACTGCCGGCTGGCTTACATTTGCCGGCAAGCGAAGGGATGCTGATTTCATGTTAGATTGTTAATTATCATGATTAGGATGTCTCGAAGTTGACTAAATCCATTCGCACTAACCACCCTGGAAAACCCTTTAGCATCAGAGTCCAATTTGCTTAGCCAACCGCTCGCCACTCGGATTGGTCGGCATCGCTAAGGCCTCGGTGGCGGAAGAAGCGCTGCAGGCCCCGTCTCTGGCTTCGGCGACATTGCCACCACTCTTCCCGTCGTTATGAGTTCCGTTACCCCCATTCGGGCGCCGACCAAGAATGTTGTGCTTGATGTGGCGTAAGCGGTCCGAAAGCCAAAGAAACTGCTTCAACCCTCGGCGCGCTTTAAGATAATGCAACTCGCTCTCAAGCTCGCGCGCACGCTCAGCAAGCCGATGAACTTCGCGCAAATAGTTTGATGCTATGGACTTCAGCTCGCCGCTCTCACGCGTGAGGCGCACGGTGCTGGCCACCATAGATTCGAGCAACGACGGATCTCGCCGGAAATGCTCGTTGTGAAGAAGCTCTTGAGCTTGCTCGTCGCTAAGATCTACCGTCGAGGCGAGATAATACAGAGCATTCCAGAAACGATACATTTGAAAATCGGCCACCCGCGGCAAACCCCGTTCCTCGCGCATACGCGAAATGGCAATGCCCGGATAAAAGTTCAGGATGCCCATCTGGAGCCCATAAGGCTTGGGGATTTGCCTCAGAAGATGAAAGGTCTCGATGCGGTCCTCCTCCGTTTCAAAGGGATTATTTGAAATGATATCGTAAAAGACGCGAATGCCGGCCTCGTGGATATTCTTTGCCGCCTGGAGGACAGTTGCATTGGTGACGCGACGATCGAAAACTTCAGTCGCAATCCTATCACTCCCCGTCTGAATTCCCATGATGATGAATTCCACATGGTTCTCTTTGAGGATCTGCAGCATCTCGGGACGAGCGTAGTTTGGATGAGTATAGCACCAGAACGGCATCCGGATGCGTCGCGAATACTCTTTGAAGAACTCGCGCATGCGGTCGGGACGAACGGTGAAAATATCGTCTTCAATTTCCATGAAATAATGCCCCATACGAGCTTTGGCTTCTTCAAGCTCGCGCATGCAATGCTCGATCGAACGAAAACGCAGTCGCGACGTATCAGGCATGACTTCCTTTTGGAAGGACAGCATACAGAATGTGCATGCATAGGGACAGCCGCGGGTAGTCATGATTTTAAACGACGTGTTGAGCTCACTGGAGGGAAAAGAACGGCCCTCGATAAGCTCGTCGTCTTCAAGGTAAAAAGCACCTTCGGAACCGAAAAAGGTGAAGGGCAACGTGTCGAGATCCTTGACAACAGGACTCACGGGCTGGCGATGAACTTTACCCTGCTCGCGCCACACAATATTGGGAGTTTGTCGCCAGTCTCTCCCCGCGTGGAGGGCATTCATGAACTCGACAAGGGGAAGATCGCACTCACCAACGAAAGCCACATCGCAAAAATCTGTCGAGCCAATAGGGTCAAGGGTGACATGTGGCCCCCCCCATCCAACTAGGGCATTTGGGACGGCACGACGCACGATCTGGGTTACTTGGTTAGCTTGGGGAACGAAAGCCGAGTAAACACTTAGGCCTACGAAATGTGGTTTTAGCTGCTTGAGCAGATTTTCGAGCAGCTGGATTTCGCAATCCGAAAGCGGATAGGGATAGGAGAGGACGCAGCGCCCGCCGGCCGGCGTCAGCTCGGTTTGCCAATCGGGATACCATTCGTCGTCAAGGGCAAGATCTTTTTTGCGATACTGCTTGAGACAAAAGAGATAGGCCTCATGCCCCTCTGCACGCAGCTCGGAAACAAGTTGTCGGACACCCAAATTGAACTCGTTATAGAGGGTGATTAGTAACGCTTTGGCCATTTTGAGGCTCCCTTTGTGAAGCTAAATCAAGTTCTGACTGGCAAACTCGCGGACATCTGGTTCGGTCTTTTGGCTGCATTAAAGCAAGTGCCGCCACTTTCTTTTACCCAAATTTACCACCCACCGACGTTCCAGCAATGATCATTAGCGACGGTTTTGGGAATTTAAGGTTTTCTTTTTACCCTTTCCTGCAGGTTAGAATTAATTCACATATAGGATATTTCATCAACCGTCTAGTACAGTACCAGTC
>JANZZJ010000144.1 GCA_026419455.1 Candidatus Sumerlaeaceae bacterium
AGATGTGTATAAGAGACAGGGCCGGGACTGGGGCGCACCACCATCGAAGCGTACAATTCTAAGGACATGTTCGTGGTAGCAGCCGCAGTCATGATGGCTAGTGTAATGCTTGTGCTCGGAAACCTTCTGGCCGATGTCCTGCTTGCACTCAACGACCCAAGGATACGCTATGACTGAAACGAAAGTGCTGGACACTACCGGTAGGGACGCGACCGTGGACAGCGCAGGCGGTGGTGCGGCCGAGGAACCGCAGGGCCACGGGTTTTCCCCTGCCCGGCTGGCGTGGCGCCGCCTTCGCCAAAATCGCACCGCGATGGCTGCAGCCATGGTACTAGCGCTGCTCTACCTCGTCACCATTTTCGGGAGCTTTGTGTCGCCTTACGATCCGGCAGAACGCAATTACGAAATGACTAATCACCCGCCGATGCTCCCGCGCTTCGTGGACGAAAATGGAAAGTTTCACCTTCGACCATTTGTCTATGGCATGGTGCTTGTCGATCCTGTACGGCAAAAATGGAAATATGACCTGTCAAAAAAATATCCTATCAGGTTTTTTGTGGATGGGACGCCGTACAAGCTTTGGTGGGTTATCCCTATGAAAAAACGGTTATTCGGGGTGGATCCGCCAGGACGCATCCATCTGTTCGGCACCGATAGTGTGGGAAAGGACGTTTTCAGTCGCTGCATCGAAGGAGGGAAAATTTCCCTCTCAATTGGATTGGTAGGGATTTCCATTTCGCTGCTCATCGGTATGTTCATGGGAGCGCTGGCGGGCTATTTCGGGGGATGGTGGGATCGTCTCATTATGCGGGGTGTGGAATTTCTCCTCTCAATCCCCACGCTCTATTTGATTATTGCGCTGCGTGCGTACTTCCAAACGAAAGGGGTCTTGGGGTTGGGAGGTGCGCAACTAACCTCCACCCAGATGTACTTGATCATTGTTATCATTTTATCTTTTATTGGATGGGCAGCACAAGCCCGTGTCGTGCGCGGGATGGTCCTTTCTATTAAGGAGCAGGATTTCGTCACGGCGGCGCGAGCGATGGGGGCTTCCACCCTGAGGATTATTGCCGTCCACATCCTACCAAACACGTTTAGCTACGTCATCGTGGCCGCTACCATTGCGGTTCCCGGTTACATCCTTGGGGAAGTGGCGCTCAGCTATCTTGGGGTGGGCATTCAGGAGCCACAGGTAAGTTGGGGGATCATGCTCGAACAGGCCCAAAGCCTCACTACGATCAAAAATTTCCCATGGCTGCTTTTTGCTCCGGCATCGTTTATCATTGTGACGGTGTGCGCCTTCAATTTCCTTGGCGATGGCCTGCGCGACGCTTTCGACCCACGCCACAGGTTATAATAGTTCACCAACATGACTCGCAATGCGTTTCGCGTGACTTTGAGCGGCCACACCTAAGGGAACTTGCTTGAAGCCAGCAGATGCGCATGAGTGCGGCAGTAGGGGAATAGCAAAGGCCGTTCAATAAGAACGCTCCTTACTCTCTTGCTATCAAGAGTAAGGAGCGTTCACCCACGCCATCACCAGCGGTGGGTCTTGCTCATCCAGCAGCTATCGCTCGGCCAAAGCCACAATCCACGGTGCCGCCTGGCCACTCAAAATGCCGGAGCGACCAGACTGCTTTTATTTCTTCACGAACTTAACCGCGTCCGCCACTACGTAGTAGCCGGATGTTGTCCAGCACGACAGCTGTACGCGCAAAGCGGTGCCCTGATAAAAATTCCATGTGCCGAGCAAGTTCCATTGGCCACCGTTGACCTGTTGGTTCACGTTGACCGTGGTGTTGCCGCCAGTGTGAGTGATAACGTAGGGCGCCGATGGGGCGCGGTTCGTGCCGGAGGTCCACCATGCATAGACGTCATACGTGCCATCGGATGGCAGTGTGACCGTCCACTTTGCTGGGTCGCTAACAGCTTCCGTGCCGCGCGTATGATAATTTGTCCCGTAGTAGCCGGAAACGGATGTGCTCGTCCACCAGCTCGACGATGCACTGAAACCAGCATCTGTATTATCCACTACAACGGCGACGCCAACGATGCGCTTGTTGACCTCGGTGCGAGCTTCGCCACCGCTGTAATTGGTGCCGATATATTGATACATCAGGTCACCCGGGCAAGCCGTCTGGCCAACATCGCGATGGCCACAAATGTAGCCTGTGGTTTTGCCGTTATAAATGCCCGAACCAAAACCTGTAAACGGATCCGGGATCTTCCATGCGATTAGATCGTACAGAGCTTGCCGTTGCGCGGTGGTGGGCTGCTGATTGTATGGTGAATGCATATAGCCCATGACGTTGAACCCGAAACTATTTTCATTCACTGCATCATGAGCCCCGCGCGGTTTCTGGCTGATTGAAGTATAACGGCCCTCAAAACGGTTCCCGAGCTTATCGACCAGGAAATGATAACCAATATCCGCCCAGCCATTCGTGTCCATGTGGAGGTTCTGAATGGCACGGACTAGTGCTGCCGACTCGCTTTGCGAGCTCGTGTTGTAGTCGCCGGGCTGTGCCGTGTGGTGGATCACTGCGCGGTTGAGAGCGCTCATTTGAGAGATGGTGGCTTGTGGCGAACGAGCGCCCCAGCAGCTACGTGAACAAATTGAAGGCTGGGGGGCATTGCCGGCGGCAAAGGCTCCCATTGCCGCACTGATGACTGCTAGGCCGATAAGGCCGCGATACGTTGTTGCTTTCATTTTTACTACCCCTCGGAGTTTTTTTCCTGACAGTTGTTGGGATTCTCTGTAGCGACGCGCTGTCCCATAAGCGGGGTGGCGGGGACAGCCCTGATGTCCGGAGCTCTGAATCCCGAGAGCTCCTTAAGGCTTCACCTCCTTTCTTTGGTCGTTTAAGCTTGATGTTGTCCCTCCCGTGAGAGCCACCGGCTCTAACAATTTTTGTGGTCTTACAAGCAAAAGCGTCACATCAAATCGCGGTGAGTTACCCGCCGGAACTGATGGGCCATCCGCAAGATGGCCAGCACTCCAGTAACTCAAACCTCTCGGAAATTCCACCAGGCGACGCCCCCGTTCGCGCATGCCTACCAAGGCTTCTTCGAATTCGCGCTGGAGCCGCCCAGCACCAATAGCGGCGCAAACTGGTTTGCGCTCATTCATCGTGCTGTGGTGGAAGGTCCCATCGTCGAGGAAGGTCTTAATGTGGAAATAACCGATGGAGTTCGATGTAAGCTCTGCGCCATCACCAAGGACGACGTCGCGCCAACGCACACCAGAGGCGAGGATTGTCCACGTCGCGTGGGGATCGGTTGGGTAAGTTTCCTTCACCAATTTTTGGCGCTTCAGTTTAGGAGTAGCGACAGCAACGGGCATGTGTGCCCCTTGTTGGCGGTTGGAATCTTGGGCCGTAGAGCCACGCTCGCACGCAGAAAAGCACAAGCACGCACCGACAAGTCCCATGGTGGCGCTCACAAGCCTCGCGTGCCGCAAATATGTAAACTTATCATTCATTTCACTAGTTGTCACGTCGTGTTACTGTGCTGCTCCCGACGACGGCTGAGGATTACGGGCCGTCGCAATCTCCTCCACCTGCATCGTTTCGGGGGTCGCCACTCGTCCCTCTCCCAACGTGCTATCTTGATAAAAAAGACGGAATGCACTGAGGACGGGTGATGCCGGCCCCTCGGAGTATAGCCGAACTCGGTAGCGCACGTATCCCCACTGCGTGAGGCCCCATGCCAGCATCGTCCCCGGGGTGTAGCCATAGTTGGGATTGGGCCGCCCATCGGGGTAAGTAGGTGAGATTTGCCCAATAGAATCCTCGTCAATCTCCACCCATTGCCATGGCCCCCAGTGAATTCCATCGGGGCTCACGGACATTTCCACGAACATGTCAGTCCCATCGGGAAGGTTCTCTTTCCAAAGGGGTGCAACGGCGTTGGAGAAGAAGTCGAACATTTGGGGCGGCGACTCGATGACGCCCATCCGCGGCTGGTTTTCCTTACCGGGCTCGGGCGGCGGCAGTGTGAAGCCTTCTGGCGAAAGCACGACATTTTCGAGCCGATAACCCGGCGGTGGCGTTTCCAGATTGCGAAAATCCATGGTCATGAAGGCACGCGGCTGATTTTCGGGGTCCACGGCGAAGACGGGTGCGCTCGTGTTGGGATCAACACGGTTGAGGATTTCTCGGCGGATTTCGAACTTACGACGCTCGGATTTCGCTTGGGTGTCCAAAGCCACAGCTGGCGCTGACCTCTCCAGAGCCCCATTTTCGCCATTTTGGGGAGCACCAGACTTCCCGCTCTCGGTCTGGACAGGGGCAAATTGCACTCTAAGCAAATTTATGCCTAGAATAAGTGCCACCACTGCCACTAAACCGATTGCGATTTTGCTCTTGGGGGCCATTGTCAGTCCGCAAAAAAGCGAAGTTAGAGCTTCTAACCTTTAGTTGGTATCAGCCCACTTCGGATAATTTCAAGTATAAAATGAGTGCCGAAATATGGATGGGGAAATAGGCCTGGAGGCCGAAGTTTCCTTGCTGGCTTCTCGCCCCAACTGATGCAGGCGATGTTTATGCCTGAGCCGTTTTAACAAGCTCGCCAGCAGAACAATTCTCGGCGGCAGGAGGCACACGTTTGCACTAGACGCCGACAGTGAAAGAAGGATTCTGTGGGGCCCTGAGCAATACTCGCGCAGGGCAGTTTCGGCATGCTATGGTTGCAATTTTTCCTGAAGCTTCCGAGCACGCTCGTAAGAGGGATCTATTTTTAAAACTTTTTCGACTATTTTCTTTGCTTCACCCCCGTTACCACTGCGTGACAACACTCGGGCTAGCTCACACGCCATCTCTAGGTCTCCTGACATGAACGACAGATAGCGCCGGAGAACGTTAGCGGCTGCATCAAAACGGTCGTTACTCTCTAGCACGCGGGCGAGATGCTTGGCCAAGGTTTGATCCCACGGATGCTGGGCAAATCCTTCGGCGAGAATCTCCTGCACTTTGTCAAGTTGCTTGGCTTCAAGGTAGGCACGCGCTAATAGGGTGAAATCGTTGGGACGAATCGGCCGTAGCCCTGAGACATTAGGCGGCGAATTCCACGCCAGTGCCGGCGACCATCGCATGTCGAGAATGACGATCAATGCAAGGGTAGCGCCCGCGGAAACGCATGCCCGCCGCCACGCACGTTGGGAGAGGGCATTGCCTAGCCATGTCACCGCTGCCCCCGCCCACACCGCCATCGGCAAGAGAAATTCCAGCCTGTAGCGGCCGACAACGAACACCACTATGATCGACGCCGCAAATATCGCGGAATAAACGTACAGAATAACTTGCTCGCGCCACCGGTGACGCGTCAGCCACCCACCCACAAAACCTAATGCGACGATGAGCTGCCACCCGACTGGGTTGTAACGGACAAGAGGGCTGAATCGCCCCAAAAGATAATAGTTTGCATTATCAGCGATTTCATAAGCGTTAAAAAATAGTACGGTTTTTCGCGCGAGGTTTTGAAAAAAACGCCACGGATTCTCCATCGTTGCGGCTAGAAGCTCGCGCGTCCACGGAACCGCGCTGCGGTCGCCGTACTTGGCTTCCAGCGCAAAAAAGCTCTCCGGATAATGGAAAATGCCCATGGAATCTGGCGCGTTGCCAATGTATAGGAGGATAGGGCCGTTGCTCGTTGCGAGAACCCATCCGCCGCCAACGAGACCATTGCGAACAAGGCTCATACCGAGAACAAAAATAAGTGCAGCTGCATAGGCAAATGCCGCCTTCCACGCACGTCTCCCATTAGGGCGTGAAATAGAAAAATTGCCTGATGCATCCTTCATTTCAGACTGTCCATCCGTGGCAAGCGCCAACTGACGGCTGTGCCTAGGGCTAGCCGTTGAGTGAGTCGCTGATGATGGGTTCCTACCCATATTCCTTTTCGAGGAAGGAGCGTTCCGTCCCCCGAGCGGATTCGATGCAGCGTCCAGTGCAGCCTCTTGGCCTGTGCGCTCAGGGCACAAGCGCAGCATCGCGTACCACGCAGGAACGCATGCCAGCGCCACGAGTTGGAAGTTACCGCGGCCTAGGCACGCAAGCCCAGCGAGCAAACCTGCAGCTACCGCCCACACCCATGGGCGCCGCACTTACCTGCCCAGGGCGCGGACGCAACACCAAAGGAAGCCCGCATGAATCGCGACGAGGAGGCCCTCCATGAGCAACAATTGCTCGTAGAAAAGAATTGGAGCGGCGACTGCCAATAGTAGTCCTGCCACCAGCGCTTCGCGCCAACTGAACAAGCGACGCGTTAGATCCCAAATAGCCAGGGGCGCCAGAACACCCACAGCTACTTGCATTAGGTGGACCAGATCGTAATTAGGACCAAACAATTTAAACCAAGGGGCTAGCCAGTAAGGATAAAGGGGCCCATAATAAAATACCCCCTGTTTGCGACTTAGCCAGTCGCCTTGAGCAATTGCCTTAGCCCATTCCCAATAAGTGTGCATGTCTGTCTCGGGAAGTGTGTAGGCATAAAGGGGGTCGCTTCTTCGGACGCTCCACCAGTGGATCAGCCGCACCAATAATGCGATCGCTGCGACAACCCATCCTCCTTTTTGCATAAGGAACCTTGACCATGCTTGCAGTTTAGGTGTCGCCGCAATGGAGAAACGTCCGTCCGCGGTTTTTGAACGGGATGGAGGAGCAACTCCAATCCTTTTCGAAGAAGCCGCGGCAGTTGTGGTGCCCTCGTTTCTGTTCCGCCGTTTCATGCGTCGAAGTCAGTTGCTCCATTGGGCCTCGGAGTTGTCAAGACCTGCAGTGTATGAGAGTGCTTTCCGAATTTCTAGTATCGGTGCCATTGCCCCCTGCGTATTTCGTGGTTTTCGCGGAATGGCGATACTGGCCACATCGTGGCGCAAATCTTGTTAATATCTTTTTTTGATCATCTGGCGCGTTTATTCTGTCCCAGAAAACGCTGCTCTTTCAAGGGCCACTTGTGTCGTTTCTGGATTCTTGTGACGCATGGTTGGCAACGCCTTGCTTGTACCATCCATACTTCTCGGCTGATTTATCGGACTGCGGTGCTTTGGTTCCCCGCAGTTAAAGTGGTATCTGTTGTGGATTCTGAGGACTATTATGGAGTGTGCGCAACGCCACCAGCTTGGAGAAATGGGCTACATGTGGCTAACGCATAGATGCCCAGCTACATTGGCAACTGGCTGGAACAAGGATCATTTTCCTGCAACGGCTATGCGTGGCCTTTGGAGGCAATGCGGCAGCAGTGACCCAGCTGGGTGGCGGCTATCTGTAGCTCATCTTTTCCTGTCGTCATGCCAGTCGTGAGAAGCAGAGGCATATTAGAAAGTGTTTATCACATTCGCCAGAGGTGCGTGTGGTAGATTTTGGTGTTTTCGTGGCATTCGATAGCGAAGCCACAGCTCGAGAAAGCAGCCTAAAAAAGCCCAGTGAAGTGTCGCCAAATTGAAAGGCGGTGGTCTGCTGCACGCCTCTATGGGAATAGGCTGCAGGAGAGGCCGGGGGGGTGTGGCCGCCCCCGACTTGGGAGTCAGCTAAGCTATGCAGAGGTGTGTACAGACGCTCTGGACCATACGGAAAAGCTGTCTGTGAATGACGAGAAATGCGCGTGCATCGTGGACCTAAAAAGGCACGAGCCCTAGCGGAGGGGGAGGCCGCTAGGGCTCTGAGGAGGTGCAGGGGAGGAGGAAAACTTTTTAGTCCGCTTTCCCTATCTCAACCTTTACGATAATTTTTACATCGTTTTTCTCAAGCTATTCAGTAGGAAGGGGGGAAACGGACATTAAACTTAAACCCCGGCAACGTGCTACTCTCCCATGCAGTCGCCCGCATAGTACCATCGCCGCTGAGGGGCTTAGCTGCCGTGTTCGGAATGGGAACGGGCGTTACCCCCTCGCTATGGTCACCGGGGAAACTTCTAATAACTCTGGAGCGGCCGCACACCTGTCTCTTATACACAT
>JANZZJ010000147.1 GCA_026419455.1 Candidatus Sumerlaeaceae bacterium
GCTTTGCGGGTATTGTGGTGGAGACGGGGGAGGCCCGCGAAGTACACCACTTCGCTCTGCTCATCGGCTACGGAGCTGGTGCTATCAATCCCTACCTCGCCTTTGAAACCATTGCCGATATGGTGCGCAACCGAACGCTTCCAGCTGAGTTGCTCCCGCCGGTTGGATTGACGGTGGAGCAGGCGATCAAGAACTACATCAAAGCCGCCGACAAAGCCATTCTTAAAATCATGGCTAAAATGGGCATCAGTACGATTCAGAGCTACCAAGGGGCACAGATTTTCGAAGCCATTGGCCTCGATCGTGAAGTGGTTGACCGCTACTTCACCCACACGGCTTCTCGTATTGGTGGCGTCAAGCTCAGCGCCATCGCCCGCGAAGCCCTCGAACGCCACCGCCAAGCTTTCCACGGCGATCGGTTTTCCCACGACGAACTACTGGAATGGGGAGGGCAATATCACTGGCGTCGTGACGGCGAGGCGCATCTTTTTAGTCCGGATGCCATTGCCAAGCTCCAACAAGCCGTGCGCGCGAACGACTATGCGGTGTTTAAGGAGTATAGTAAGCTCATCAACGACCAGAGCGAGGCGCTGTGCACACTTCGCGGCCTCTTCCGCTTCAAGCAAGGGCAGCCTATTCCCATCGAGGAGGTCGAGCCCGTTGAGTCTATCGTGAAGCGTTTTGCCACCGGAGCGATGAGCTTTGGTTCCATCAGCAAGGAGGCGCACGAAACCCTAGCTATCGCCATGAATCGCATCGGCGCTAAGAGCAACACGGGCGAGGGAGGCGAAGACCCCGAACGCTTCAAACCCGATCCCAATGGCGACCTGCGCCGCAGTGCCATCAAGCAGGTAGCCAGTGGCCGGTTTGGCGTCACAACAAATTATCTTGTTAACGCAGATGAACTTCAAATCAAAATGGCGCAGGGGGCGAAGCCGGGCGAAGGCGGCCAGCTTCCTGCTCACAAAGTTTTCCCAGAAATTGCCCGTGTCCGGCATTCGACTCCTTTCGTGGGCCTTATTTCCCCGCCGCCGCACCATGATATCTATTCCATCGAAGACCTTGCGCAGCTCATTCACGATTTGAAAAACGTCAACCCGTTCGCTCGGATCAGCGTTAAATTAGTTGCGGAAGTTGGGGTCGGCACTGTCGCGGCTGGCGTGGCAAAAGCCCATGCGGATGTGGTGCTTATTAGTGGTCACGACGGCGGCACAGGAGCCTCGCCCCTGACGTCCATCAAGCATGCCGGCATTCCGTGGGAGCTCGGTCTGGCTGAAACCCAGCAAGTGCTGGTTCTCAACGACCTGCGAAGCCGCATCATTGTGCAGGTGGACGGTCAGCTCAAAACGGGGCGCGATGTGGCGATTGCTGCGCTGCTCGGTGCCGAAGAATTTGGCTTCGCCACGGCTGCCCTCGTTTCCCTGGGGTGCATCATGATGCGCAAGTGCCATCTTAATACGTGTCCAGTTGGGGTGGCGACCCAGGACCCGCGCCTGCGCGAGCGCTTCGCCGGAAAGCCCGAACATGTCATCAATTTCTTCCGATTTGTGGCGCAAGAACTTCGTGAGATTATGGCTGAGCTAGGTTTCCGCACGGTGGACGAAATGGTGGGGCGTGTGGACATGCTCGATGTGCAGCCGGCGATTGATCATTGGAAAGCGCGCGGATTAGATTTGTCGCAAATCCTCTATCAGCCGCCGCGCAAGCCCGGCGTCGAAATCCGTTGCGTCAAAGCACAAGATCACGGGCTTGAATTGGCACTGGATCATGAATTGATTCGCCGATGCCAGCCAGCGCTGGAGCGGCTGGAGCCAGTGCGTTTTGAAATGCCGATCCGCAACGTCAACCGAACCGTGGGAGCGATGTTAAGCGGCGAAGCTGCGAAAAGGTATGGCGAGGAAGGCATGCCCCCGAACACTATTCACGTCAAATTTCACGGCTCTGCAGGTCAGAGTTTTGGAGTTTGGCTCTATTCCGGCATCACCTTCGAGCTGGAAGGCGATGCCAACGACTACTTCGGCAAGGGCCTAAGTGGCGGCCGCCTTATTGCTTATCCGCCACGTGAAGCCCGGTTTGCTGCTGAGGACAATATTATCATTGGCAACACGTGTTTCTACGGAGCTACGAGTGGCGAGGCCTATGTGCGTGGGCGTGCAGGCGAGCGCTTTGCTGTGCGCAACAGTGGTGCCAAGTGCGTCGTGGAAGGTGTTGGCGATCATGGTTGCGAGTACATGACCGGCGGAACCGTTGTCGTCATAGGACCGACAGGACGTAATTTCGCTGCGGGAATGAGTGGCGGCATTGCGTTTGTTCTGAATGAGGACAACTGTTTCGAACAGCGCTGCAACACTACCATGGTGGACTTGGAGTCGGTTGAAGAGCCTAAGGACATCGAGCTGCTCAAGTTGCTGCTGACCAACCATGCTAAACTGACTGGGAGCCCCGTGGCTGCCCGCATTCTCGAGCAGTTTGATGCCTACCTCCCGCGTTTTGTGAAAGTGATGCCGCGCGATTTCCGCCGTGCTTTGCAGCAACTCGATGAAGAAGAGCGTGTGCGAGCCGAGCTAAAACTCGTGCCCATCCCCGCGTAGGCCAACTCTGCATGCAGCGGGAGCGAAGCAGAGCCGTCATTGGTGGCTCTCCTTTGTTATGGGCGCCATAGACGCTGGCCTGAAGCGAATTGCTTTGACTTAGGGTGGCCTTACGTTATACTTGCCGTGCTCCAATTATAAACTAATGGCAGTGAGCGTTTGCTCTGCATGTCGAGCGCGGGAGTCTACAACAGCTAACGCTGAGAGAGGGGATACACAACCTTTCGTAGCGAGCGGGCTTCGAAAGGTGATGAAATTTATGTGGCGAGATGGATTACGGCAGACGCGTTTCAAAAGGGGTGCCGACGCAAGTTCATGCATGCGAATTTCGCCTGCGAGAGGGGCCATGATCGCATTTCTGGGCGTGCTCGTTTCGGCCTGCAGCATTTTTCGTCCGCCTTTCGATGCACAACGCAAATTGACCCGTGACACTTTATCTCTTCCCCCCTCAGTGCGCCAGACGCTTGCCCGCAAGGGGTTTGTGCCGCTGCCTCCGGGGGAAGGCCAAGCGCCAACGCGCTGCTATTGGTGTGTACGGCCGGTAAACATCCCGGGTGGGCGTATCGCTTCAGCCGTGGGGTGGTATCACGAATGGATACTCGCGCCCTCTATTGAGAAGGGGGCCGATTTCCGTGGTGCTGATTCCGTTCGGGGAACATGGCCACCCTCGCCCACGGCTTTCTTTTTTCCTCTTCAGGTAAGCGACCACAAGGGGGCAGCTCTGGGACCAGAAACTTACTGCCGCATAGTTCCCGACGTTTCCCCCGCGTCGGTGCGACGGGCGGTTGCTGATACCCCTCGCGCCGGCTTCCTTCCATTTCCTGTTCATAACTGCGATACGTGGGTGCGTAAGGTTATCAAGAAAGCGCGGGGGTACGAAAGAATAAGTGCTGGACAATAACTCGCCGTATGCTCTAGCTTGCCAATGGTATGTTGATGCATAATAGGACAGCTTTAAGGATGACGGACCCCGTGCGTGCCAGCGGCGGACGTGCGTGGCAATTCGTTTGGCTTATTGCTATAGTTTTCCTCCACGGCTGTGCAGGGCTGCTTTCGACCGGTCGTCCGGAGCCCGATTGGCTCCTTGCCACGGCATGCGCGCCTTACCGTCCTGTGGATGTTCCGGGAAGGCAGAGGCGCGAAGCTCAACAGGACGCCGAGATGCTAGCGCGCCGCGAACTTATGAATCAACTGGGACGGATGCGCGTGACGGGTGGATACACAGTGAATGACATCATTGCCCGCGACACGCGCCTGCGGGCTCACGTGCTGGAACTTGTGCGCACTGCTGAAGTTTCTGATTGGCAGGTGGATGAGATGCGTGGCGAGGTATCAGTGACCGTCCGTGTTGATCGAAACCGTGTGAGGGACATCTTATCGCCTTATGGCCAGCAATGACCTCCCCCGCGAGTTGGTGTGCCGGCCTCAGACGGTTTTTCTTGAGCAAGCGAGCCAACGGCGCATCCTTCACTGTTCCGATATTCATGTAGGTCGCCGCTTCGACCCTGAGCCGGCAGAAAAACTCGTGGAGTTTGCGCGCAATCTTAGGCCTGATGCGATTGTAGTGACCGGTGACCTGACGATGCGGGCCCGCCGTAGCCAGTTTCGGCGGGTGCGCGCCATGCTTCAACGCTTGCCTCACCCGCTGATCGTTATTCCCGGCAATCACGACATTCCGTTGTACAACCTGCCCATGCGGCTTTTTGCGCCGTTCCGGAATTATGCCCGTTACATTGCCGATCTTGACGACGGAACGCTCGACCTTGGCGTTTGCGCGGTGTGGGCTGTGAACACCGTATGCCCATATATGCATCAGAAGGGGTGGTTTCGGGAAGAGGATATGCGGGCGCTCGAGATATGGTCGCAGTCGCTAGCTCCGGATACCTGGCGCATCGTTGTTGTGCACCAGCACTTTGCCAACACTCCCGACAATCCGCGGCCAGGCATTTACTTCCGTGCAGCATATTGCCTCCGCCGCCTGGCGCAGGCGGGTGTCCACCTCGTTCTTCATGGCCACGTTCATCAATCTGGGGTGTTTCTGGGGCGCGAATTCTTCCCTCAATTGGAGGAACCCATTGTCGTGGCAGCGGCAGGAACTGTTTCTAGCGGCCGGACGCGAGGGAACGACCGCATTTATCAATTTAACTTGCTCACTTGCAGCCGCAACACGCTGGAAATCGAAGTCTGGAACTGGAATACGCAAAGCCGCACGTTTGAAGCGGGTCCAAAGCGGTTGTTTGAAAAAGAAATGTTTATGAAACGCGGAAGCTCATGGCGATCCTAACTTACCATCACATAGCGCCATGTCCCCCTTCGGATCAAGACCACACCGGGCTTTGGGTGAGCCCGCAGACTTTTGAAGCCCAGCTTCGTTGGTTGCGCGAACATCACTTTGTCGGTTATCAAGTTAGTGAGTTAGCTTCTCTCCTAGTTCAAGGCCGAGCTCCGCAACAGCCTTGGGTAGCAATTACGTTCGATGACGGATGGTACGATAACTACACGACGGCTTTGCCTCTACTTGTAAAATACGGTCTTAAAGCCACAGTTTTTGTCACAGTTGGGCGTCTGCGCAAGGGGCAGCCCACAGATGATCCATCCGAAATGATGTCGCCTACAGAAATCCGTGAGCTCGCCGACAAAGATATCGAGATAGGTTCACACACGCTGACACATCCCAAGCTTACCCGGCTGGATAACGAGCAGGCCCTCCGTGAGATCGCCGGAGCGCGGGAGATGTTGCGAGAAATCCTAGGTCAACCTCCCTCCACGTTTTCTTATCCTTATGGCGCGTTCTCCTCGCGTGTTGAAAACTTAGTTCGCGAGGCCGGGTATATTGCTGCTGTGAGTACCATCCGCGACAATCGGGTGCGTCCTGACCAGCTTTTTCATCTTCCCCGTGTGATGGTGATGGGGAACACGTCGCTGAGACGCTTCGCCTACATGTTCTCAGCGCTGTATCACTGGGTTCATGTATGGAAAAACCGCAAGCGTTGGAGTGGCGCCGCATGAAAGTCCTCCATACGAACTTTCTGCGTGGGTGGGGCGGCCAATCGAATCGCATTTTGACTGAGTGCCTCGGCCTTGCCGAACGTGGTTGGGACATTGTCCTCAGCGTTCCGCCCCAGTCTGAATTGGCGAAGCGTGCACGCGTAAGTGGCTTGGCCGTAGACGAGTCGGTTTCTTATCAATCACTTGTAAAATCGTGTATGGCTGGAGACATTCGCGCGTTTCGTCGGTTGTGCGAGCGATTCCAGCCCGACATCATTCATTTGCACGGTGGTCGCGATTCATGGATTGCCGCCCTAGCGTTGTGGAATAAGAAGCCGCGACCCGTGATTGTTCGAACCAAGCATAACATCTTTCCCATTCATGACCATCCGCTTAACCGATGGCTATATGGCAAGTTCTTCGATGGTGTGGTGTGCATTTCTTCAGCTATCGTTGAGCAATGCGCTGCGAAGCGCTACATATCGCCCTCAAAGCTCGTGCTTATCCCTAGTGCGTGCGAAGTCGAGCGCTTTATGCGTGCTTCTGCGGCCCGCGCAAGAATGAGACAAGAGTTCGGATTTCACGGGGGCGACGTTGTCGTCGTTATGTCGGGGCGGTTCCGTTCAGAAAAAGGC
>JANZZJ010000168.1 GCA_026419455.1 Candidatus Sumerlaeaceae bacterium
TATAAGAGACAGTGTCCACGATCTCTGGAAACTGGCGTTTGATGACTGGCATGAAAAGCTGTTCGATCGCTTCGCCGATATAGGCGTCCTCCATCGGCGGCGGCCCGACAATAGTGTGAGGGTAAATGGGGGAGCGCCGCATACTCATGGCCGTCAGGTGGAAAACTGGGTATAAGTCGGGAAGCGAGTAGTAACCTGTATGGTCGCCGAAGGGGCCCTCGAGGCGCAGTTCCTTGGGGTCCACGTATCCCTCGAGCACGATGTCGGCCTCTGCGGGCACTAGGAGGTCATTCGTCCTGCATCGGGCCACTTTCACGGGGGCGCCCCGCAGGAGGCCAGCAAACATCATTTCGTTGATGTCGGGTGGTAGGGGTACAGCGGCGGAAAAAATTTCCGCGGGCCCCGCCCCCAAAACGATGGTGACGGGCATCACTTCGCCGCGCTCTTTCATTCGGCGAAAGTGTTCCGCACCACCCTTGTGAATATGCCAATGCATCCCACATGTTTTCGAATCGTAAATTTGCAGGCGATACATCCCGCAGTTTGTGGCACCGCTCACGGGATCGCGCGAGAACACCATCGGTAGAGTGATAAATTTCCCTCCGTCTTTAGGCCAACACTTGCATACCGGGAGGAGATCAAACGACGGTTCCTCGATGGGCACTTCGTGCCAGGCCGCGGATTTGACTTCCGTGGGGAAAATGTCGCTCAGCTGCTTGAGTTTGGGCAGCATCTTGAGTTTGTCGAGAAAACTCATGGGCCCGCGCGATTCCAGAAGGGCGAGGAAGTTTTCCGTGATTTCGGAGAGCTTCTCGGCGCCGCAAACCATTTGCATGCGCCGGCGCGACCCGAACATATTAACCAGCACGGGGATGGAATGCCCACGCACGCGTTCGAACAGCAGGGCTTTGCCCCCACCAGGGGCTTTCATGACGCGATCTGCGATTTCGGTAATTTCCAATTCTGGATCGACCTCAAGGCGGATCCGGGCAAGTTCGCCCGCTTTTTCCAATGCTTCCACGTAATCGCGAAGGCTGTCGTATGGCATGGCGAATGTGCTCCTGTTTGCGCCGAATGTAATTTCGTTTACAATTGCTTACCAACTTATGTGCGCACGTCGCGGCGGAGAATGTACTTTGACCCCCCCTAGGATTGAAATCGAGCTGCGACGACTCGGCGGCGCAATGCTAGGCGGCCGAGCCTTTTTTGAAAGCATCCTGGGAGCACGCTCGTCTACCAAAGGCGTGGACACAGGCAAAGAAATGCGTGGGGGAAACTCGCAGAGGAGCAAGGAAAGTTGCTACTGGAAGAGAGCCGACGCCTGGGGATCTGAAAGGGCATACTCTAGCTCAGCGCGAAGATGCCCCACGGTTGGGTAGCGATCAGCCGGGTCGGGCGCCATGGCACGGTCAAGGATTCGTTCGAGCTCTGGCGGGAGGCCGCTCGGTGCGTGCCGGCCTTGCGTGTCCTGTTGGATGGGAAAGGTCTCGACACTCGCAGAAGCGGGGTCGAGAGGAGCGCGGGGCGGCAATGTCCCACCAAAAAGTCTCAAAAACGTCACCCCAAGGGCAAAGATATCCGAGGCGACGGATGGGGACCCTTCTCCGCTAAGTAGTTCAGGTGCCGCATACATCGGCGTGCAATAACGCACGGCCACCTCGCTTTGCCTACCGGATTCCCATAACCACTGCGCCAATCCAAAATCCGTAAGCTTGACCGAGCCCTCGCTGCCAACCAGCACGTTGGCCGGTTTCAGATCCCCATGCACCACACCGTGTCCGTGGAGATAGCTAACACCGGCGCAAATCTCGCGCACAAGATGCTTATAGTGGGCAAGGCTCAATGCGACCTCGTCGCTTATGATGTGGCCCAAAGAAGCGCCAGCCACGTATTCCATGACGAGGAAATGGAGGGCTCTCGCCATTCCCCGTCCCCAGACCTTGACAATGTTGGGGTGATCAAGCTCGGCGAGCGTCTCAGCTTCCCGGAGGAAAATGTCCAAGAATTCGCTTTGCGCTGCAAGCTTGGGGCGAAGCACTTTCAGTGCCACGGGGGCATCGTCGGCAAGGCGACGGCCGCGAAATACCCATGCCATGCCGCCACGCGCCAGAAGATCCTCGATGATATAGCTTCCGAGCCGTTCGCCCGGTCCCAGCTCACTGAAAATGCTGGCCTCCTCGGCGTCGAGCGGTGTCGTCGGGGTTTCTGGCGCAGCCGGATCGCCAAGCTCGGCAACAGTGGCTCGCTGCTGGCGAACACGCAATCCGACTCGGCCAAGAAGCCCTCCCCATCCTGGAAATGGCGACCGATCGCCCAACCGATTTCCTCCTTAATTCTCAGGAATGTCACTTTTTCCGACGCCAAAAACGGCAAAAAGGTTCCCTGAAGGGGGAAAGGCAGCCTGTAAATCTTGCCGGAACGAGAGCCAGTCATTGACCATCTGGACCCCTCAACACTGAAAAGCTCTCCACCGTTGCGAAGTCGGCCGCTTTGACTCAAAACTTTGCGGAGAACCCCCTCGCCAGGCGTTATCAAGTGAGCCTTTGTTCGCCTTTGTGAATGAATAGCATGGCGGCGGTTGTATTAGCTCAGGTTTGTTAGCGGAGCGCGGCAAGTGGCGGGGCGTGTTGTTTTCCTTGATTCGCTCCAGCACGCGGCACCAATGAAACCACATAGTTGGCCGAAAAAACCATAGCGGCTCGCATACACTTGTTGCGAGACCTCGGAGGTCTATTGGAAAGTGACGGAAGAAAAGCAGAAGTTAGAAGAGAATTCAGCCGAGCAACCGGCGGAAAAAGCCGAAGCAAGTGTGTTAGAAGAAGCCACGCGTCGAGTGCGCGAACAGCAAGAAGTGGCGGTTTCTCATACGATTGTTAGCGAGCAGGAGCTGCCACAATCGCGCCGCATGATCGTCGTGGAAATTGCCGCGGACGAGTGGACGACCCGGCTTGATGAGTTGTTCAAAGATTTTCAGCAAAACGTCGCGCTTGAAGGCTTCCGCAAAGGGAAAGCGCCCCTGAAACTCTTGCAGCGCCGTTTCATGCGCGAAGCCCAAGAGAGTTTGGCGGAAAAGCTCGTGCCGGCGATCCTCAAACAATATGCCGAAGCGAAGCAGACAACGCTCTACGGCACACCGCGTGTTCTTGAGATTGACGGCGAACCCGGCAGGCCGGCTCGGCTCCAGATTGAAGTTGAAGTGAAACCCGAACTGAATCCTACGGGATATGAGGCGGTGTCGGTAGAAGTCGAAGATGTTCCCGTGCCGCCCGATTTGGTGGAGCGTGAACTCGAAGCCCTGCGATTCCGTAACGCCTTCTTCGAGCAAGTGGATCGTCCGGCGGACGCCAATGATGGGGTCGTCGTGGACTATAAGGCCGTGAACGCCAAAGGACAAACGGTAGATGAGGGCACGGATGTGTTCGTTCATGCGGAGAGCAATGCCCCCTTGCCCGATGAGGTCCGCGCAGCAGTTGTCGGTAAGAAAGCAGGCGATGAATTCGAGGTCGAGGCCGCCGCACCCGACGGCTCCAAGGTGAAATATGTTCTCAACGTCAAGGCGGTAAAGCAGCTGCGTGTGCCCGAACTCGACGACGAGTTCGCGAAGGACCTCGGCTACGAGAATCTCGAAAAACTCCGGCAAGCCACGGCGGAAATGTGTCTTAAGCGCATCGAGGCCGAGAAAATGGACCGTGCCTTCGACGCCATTGTAAAGCAGCTGGCTGATGCGAATGATTTCGAGGTGCCCCCCAGCCTCCAGGCGCAGGTGGAGCGCGACCTTATGCATCGTGATCTGCGTTTCATGTATGCCACCGGCCGCCTCCCATGGCAACTGCGTGGTCAAACCCGTGAGGAATACCGGCTTGCTGTTGAGCGCGATGCCAACCTGCGTGTGAAGGGTTATCTCCTGCTCGATGCCATTGGCACGAAAGAGAACATTGAAGCGACTCCGGAAGACATCGACGCTGCGCTCCAGGCGCGCGCAGCGGCCGAAGGCCGCAAGCCCCTTGCTGTGCGTGCGGCCCTAGAGAAAGCGCGCCAGTGGGAAAGCTTTGTTGAAGAGGTACGTTTCGACAAAATTCGCGAGTATATCCTAAGCAAAGCCAAGATTACATGGGTGGCGCCCAAAGCGGCGGAGGACGCACAGCCTGCTACGAGCTAATAACCTAATAAGATAATGCATAGCTTCGCGCTTGCGTCACAATAACCGGTGGCGCGAAACTGAAAGGTGGTCCTGCGAGCGTTCGTTCGCAGGACCATTTGCTTGTGGGCATGCCGCTTGTGTTCGTCGGGAATAGCAGTAAATCGCTAGCGTGGCTCCTCGCCTAGAAATCCAGAAACAGCCTGCCGCAGCTACCAAGGCAGACTTACTTCCTTTGCAAAGCAGCGAGAACTGCTGGGCGCTAACCCGGGACTCTGGTTTCCCGAAGCTCAGCGAACCGACATGTATCGGAATCTACGGAGAAGTCTGCAGGCAAAAGCCGCGGAGCGTTCCTTTCGTCCGTTACTGAACATTCTTTGCCCCGTGCAAGTTGTACTCTTGTCTGCACGAAACTTGCCGCAGTCTTTTCCGTTACAACGCAAAAAATCCCGCGCAAACTTAGAATGACTATTGACACGCTTTGCCACTCGGGGCTGCCTAATGTGTTCAAAGTTTCAACATTTTGGTGGACGGCTTTTTGCAAATGTAGTAAAAAGCATCCACGAGGAGAAGCTTTGAACAATGGGTGAATGGATAGGACGCGGCCGCAAGGCCCGGCGTGCTTACGGTTTCGACGAAATTGCCATCGTTCCCGGCATGGTGACCATCAACCCCAATGAGGTGGACACTTCCTGGGAGCTTGCCGGCAAGCGGTACGAAGTTCCAATTATTGCCGCCGCCATGGATGGGGTGGTTGATCCCAATTTTGCCATTCTCATGGGAAAACTTGGTGGCCTTGCCATACTCAACCTGGAAGGCGTTTGGACACGCTACGACGATCCCTCGGATATCCTGAACGAAATTGCATCGGCAACACCCGAGCGTGCAACGGAGCTGGTGCAACAGCTCTACCAGCCCCCTGTGCGTGAGGATCTCGTTCAACGGCGTGTGGAGCAAATCAAGGCAGCTGGAGTATCCCCGGTCGTCAGCGCCATCCCCCAAAAAGCTGAGCGCTATGCCGCTCTGGCCGAGGAGGCAGGCTGCGAGATTTTCGTCGTCCAGTCCACCGTCTGCACAGTGCGTCACATTTCCACCGAGTATAAGATGCTCGATTTGGCGAAATTCATCGCCAACACGAAAATGGCGGTGATGGTGGGCAATTGTGTCACGTATGAAGTGGCGCTCGAACTCATGGAGTGCAATCCAGCTGCTGTGATCATTGGCATTGGCCCTGGCGCCGCCTGCACAAGCCGCGGCGTGTTGGGCATTGGCGTGCCGCAGGTCACCGCCACCGTCGACGGTGCCGCTGCTCGCGATAAGTATTTCGTTCAGACGGGGCGCTACATCCCCATTATCACCGACGGCGGCATGACGGTGGGTGGCGATATCTGCAAGGCGTTCGCCTCTGGCGCGGATGCCGTGATTGTGGGCAGCGCGTTTGCCAAGGCCATTGAAGCCCCTGGCAAAGGCTACCATTGGGGCATGGCGACTCCCCATCAAAATCTGCCCCGAGGAACACGCATTCACGTGGGCACTACGGGAACACTCGAAGAAATTCTTTTTGGTCCGGCGCGGCTCGATGACGGCTCGCAGAATCTCATGGGCGCACTGCGGACCTGCATGGGGTCGGTGGGTGCCCGCACGTTGCGAGAACTCCAGCGGGTCGAGCTTGTGATTGCGCCGGCTATTAAAACGGAAGGCAAAATCTTCCAAAAAGCCCAACGCATCGGGATGGGAAAGTGACGTCGCGCGGAAGCTGACGTCGGCGCAGCCCTCGCGGCCCTGCCCTCCCGTTTATCGTGTTTCTCGCGGCTTTGGGACATTTGTCGGCGAAGGGGGCGCTCCCGCATTTTTTCGCTCACTTTTTTAAAAAAAGCAGATCCATCTTATAATGATCAGCAGACTATAGAGGCCTCGATGCCATGATAGCGATTTTGGATTTTGGCTCGCAATACGCTCAACTCATCGCGCGCAAGGTGAGGGCGTTGCGCGTTTTTGCTCAAATTCTCCCCCACAGCGTCACCGCAGCCGACCTGCGCGAGCTCCAACCCGAAGGAATCATTCTTTCCGGCGGCCCAGCCTCAGTCACCGACCCTAACGCCCCCACCATTGATCGCGAGATCCTTGAGCTGGGATGCCCGGTGCTGGGAATTTGCTACGGCATGCAGCTTATCGTCCAACTGCTGGGTGGCGAGGTGCGCCCGCAAGCCCACAGCGAGTACGGGCGAGCCCATCTCACAAACATTGTTCCCCACCCGCTTTTTCAGGGGGTCCCTTTGGGAAGCGTTGTATGGATGAGCCACAACGATGCCGCCGTGAGCCTTCCCCCCGAATGGGAAACCCTTGCCAGCACGGAGGGCTGCGCTCAGGTGGCCGTGTGCCACCGCGGGCGGCCGCTCTTTGGTCTCCAGTTTCACCCCGAAGTGCACCATTCGCGCCATGGCCTGCGCATTTTGCGCAACTTCGTCGTGGGCATCTGCCGGGCTAAGCGAACCTGGCGCATGCGCGATTACATTACGCATATTGTGGAGGAGACCCGCGCCCGCTTGGCTCAGGCCCCGTCCGATGCCCGCATTGTGGGTGCCGTAAGCGGCGGGGTGGACTCGACAGTGCTCGCCACGCTCATGCATCGCGCCGTGGGCGACCGATTCGTCCCCGTGTTTGTGGACAATGGCCTCCTGCGCAAGAACGAAGCCCAAAGCGTGCGAGAGAATTTCCGCCAGCGACTGGGTTTTGACGTGGTCTTTGTGGATGCAGCCGAGCGTTTTCTCGAAGCGCTTCGTGGCGTCACTGACCCCGAAGAAAAGCGCCGCATCATCGGCCGCGTCTTCGTGGAAGTCTTCTTCAGCCATTTGCGGCCCCACGACCTGCTCGCGCAAGGCACGCTCTATCCCGACGTCATTGAAAGCGTAAGCGTGAAAGGCCCCAGCGCCACCATCAAGACGCACCACAACCGCGTCCGCGAAATCCTCGATCTCATGGAGCAGGGGCGAGTCGTGGAGCCCCTACGAGAGCTTTTTAAAGATGAAGTCCGCGAGCTCGGCCGCGAGCTTGGCATTCCCCACGAAATGCTTTGGCGCCAGCCGTTTCCTGGACCCGGCCTCGCCGTGCGCATCCTCGGCGAAGTCACACCCGAGCGCCTTGGCATCTTGCGCGAAGCCGACGCGATCGTCATCGAAGAAATTAAGGCCGCAAAGCTTTACCACAAAATCTGGCAAAGTTTTGCCGTACTCCTACCCGTGAAAGCCGTGGGCGTGATGGGCGACGCGCGAACCTACGCCAACGTCGTCGCGCTTCGCGCCGTCGAAAGCGTGGACGGCATGACCGCCGACTTTGTCAAACTCCCCTGGCCACTTCTGGCACGCATCGCCTCGCGCATCATTAACGAAGTCCAAGGCGTCAACCGCGTTGTCTACGACGTCAGCTCCAACCCCCCCAGCACAATAGAATGGGAATAACGAGACACACACCAAGCAAGGCGCCCTTGTTCAGACGCTAGATCCCGCGTGGAAACGTCTCACCCTTATTTGATTAAATTCAATTTTATTATAATGATTGCTTATTGTTGCTAACAAGTTCGCGGTCCCCAGTTGCTCTGACAAAATACGCAAACCGCAGCCTTCAGGGCTTACTTAGTAAGCCTGTGAATCTCGCCCGGACCCACTGGTGCCTGCCGAATACTGATGCGCACGAAACGTCGACCTAGCTGACCTTCGCACCCCCCTCCCCCCGCCGGCACAATGTGTCGCCCCACGCGCGACACGCCGGCTGCCATCCGGAACGAAGAGCAATCCGCTGATTGCCAACGAATTTGGATTGACCGCCAGAAAAGACCCGCCAATAAGAAACGAATAAGAAAAAGTGTCGCGAGTGAGTTGCTGGCGATTTCGCCAAAGTGAAAGCTGTGGTGAATATTTAGCGCGCTAGATTGTAATAAAATTAGCATAAAAAATGGGGGAATACCGAAGTGCCTCGCAAACGAAGCAATTCAAATGATGCAAACCATGAATCCGGCGCAACGCTGGGATTTGAAGCAGAATTGTGGCGCATGGCCGACGCACTGCGCGGCTCCATGGACGCCGCCGAGTACAAACACGTCGTTCTTGGCCTTATATTTTTGAAGTACATCTCCGACGCCTTCGACGAGCAGCACCGCAAACTCGAGGCGGAAATGGCGCAAGGCGCCGATCCCGAAGATCCCGATGAGTACATCAAGGACAACGTCTTCTGGGTGCCGCCAGAGGCCCGGTGGCAGCGGTTAGCGGCAGCCGCGCGCTCGCCGCAAATTGGCCAGATGATCGACGCGGCGATGGATGCCATCGAACGCGAGAACTCAGCGCTCAAGGACGTCCTCCCCAAGCAATACGCCCGCCCCGCGTGTGCAGATCGAGCCCATCCGGTATCTTTCAAATAACGGGTTACCGATTAACGAAAAAAATCTGGACGCCGCCAACTGCTTTGCTTCCAGCAGCCCAGGAGCACGTGCTGGTGCAGGAGAATGGAAAAGAACGTTTTGTGCATGCCGTCCGGGAACTATCGCGAGCTTTTGCCTTGGCAGTGCCACACCCCGAAGCGATGGCTATCCGCGACGACGTAGCCTTCTTTCAGGCTGTGCAGGCAGCATTTGTTAAACGCGCACCGGGGGATGAGCGCCCGGAAGAGGAGCTCGAACACGCTGTCCGTCAGATCGTCTCGCGTGCAATCGTTCCCGAGGGAGTCGTGGATATTTTTGCGGCATCCGGACTGCAAAAGCCCGACATCTCGGTCCTTTCGGACGAGTTTCTGGCTGAGGTACGTGGAATGCCGCAGCGGAACCTCGCTGTGGAATTACTCCAAAAGCTGATCAAGGGAGAACTTGCCACGCGCCGCCGCAAGAAAGTAGTGTTGGCTCGCTCGTTCGCTGAGATGCTGGAGCAGAGCATTCGCCGGTATCAGAACCGTGCCATCGAGGCCGCTCAGGTGATAGAGGAGTTAATTGCGCTGGCAAAAGCTATGCGCGAGGCCAGTGCACGGGGGGAAAAGCTGGGGCTATCCGACGAGGAGATGGCGTTCTACGATGCGTTGGAAACTAACGACAGCGCGGTGAAGGTTCTGGGCGATGAGACGCTGCGGGTTATTGCCCGAGAGCTGGCCGAAAAGGTTCGCAACAATGTTACCATTGACTGGACGATGCGTGAAAATGTTCGAGCAAGTTTGCGCGTGCTCGTAAAAAGGATTTTGCGAAAGCACGGCTATCCTCCCGATAAACAGGAAAAAGCGACGCAGACAGTTCTGGAGCAGGCCGAAGCGCTTTCGGCGGAATGGGCGGCAGCCTGAAGCGCTAGTAAGCGCGATCCAGTGTGGGCGGGCTGTTTGCAATGAGCTCGTTGCCATGGTGAGCCGTGCCGCCGGTCTGCTTGAGGGACTCGCACCGGAGCATCGGCCGTTACATTCCTGAAAAAGGTGAGCCGGCTGGCAGTGGCCGTTTTCTGCCGCAGATATTTACGGGAGTATGCGGTTTGTGCTTGTCGGCGCGGTCGGTTTTGAAGAAACTCGTCTATTCATTTCGAGAGCCTGACGTGACACTTGCGGTGCTCCGCAGCTATTCACCGCAAATTCGTGCGTGTGAAGCTTGCGTGAAATGTGTGCGCCAGAGAGGAAACAGCAATGCGGCATTCGGCAATTCTAATAGCGCTGGGGGGAAACGCCATCACGCGCGAGGGGGAAGAGGGAACGGTCGAGCAGCAGTTCCGTAACACGGAACAGACGATGGAGGAAATTGTGCGTGGGATTCGGGGGCGCTACCAGCGGGTGGTGTTGACCCATGGCAATGGCCCCCAGGTGGGCAACATTGTGCTGCGAAGCGAGTTGGCCTCGTCCTACATTTATCCGCTGCCGCTCGACACGTGCGTCTCCGACTCAGAGGGTGGTATGGGCTACATGTTCCAGCAGGTGCTTTACAACATCCTTCACCGCCAGGGGATGGCCGAGCGGGTTGTTTGTGTGCTGACGCAGGTAGTGGTGGATCGCAACGACCCTGCATGGAAGAACCCGACCAAACCCATTGGAAAATTCTATGGCGAGGACGAGGCGCAAAGGATGATGAGCGAGCGCGGCTGGATTATGCGCGAAGATGCCGGCCGTGGGTGGCGACGGGTCGTGCCTTCACCTGCGCCGCGGGAAATCATTGAAATTGCCGCTGTGCGTGCGCTTCTCGAGGATGATTTTATCGTCATTGCGGCGGGCGGAGGTGGCATCCCTGTCGTGCGCGACGAAAACGGCTGCCTACATGGCGTGGAAGCGGTCATTGATAAGGACCTTGCCAGCGCCATGCTCGCCACCGAACTGGGAATTGGAACTTTTGTGATCCTGACGGGCGTAGAAAAGGTGGCGATTGATTTTCGCAAACCCACTCAACGGTTTGTGGACCAGATGAGCGTGGCCCAGGCCCGGCAGTATCTTGCCGAGGGACAATTTCCGCCGGGCAGTATGGGCC
>JANZZJ010000175.1 GCA_026419455.1 Candidatus Sumerlaeaceae bacterium
CATTCTGCGCTCCAGCGGCAGCTTTGAGGACCTTCGCGCCCTCGTTCTGCTTCCCTTGGAGAAGCGAGAGAACCTGGGAGCGAAATGGGATGGCTAGCACGTCGCACACGCGCTCAGCGTGCCGAAGAGTTTGCCCACTGGTTTGATCTTTGGCGCGTTGCGATTGGATCCCAAACAGGGGACACTACTTCTCCTGAACTCGTCAGATCCATCCTACAGAAGGCCATCCTCCTCTTTCAGTACGACATGTTGTTCGGTTTTGAAGACCCGGATCTTCAGCTGCGCCGAACATACCTAAACTTGCGTCAAATGATGACAAGTCGTAAGGCGAAAACAGAGCCGACCCCGTTCGACGGTGTCGCCTGGCTTCACCAGGCAAGTGAAGAACTGATCGCCAAATATGAGATCAACTTCTTGCGCTGGACAGAGGAAGAAAGTGCACTCATTTCGTTGATGAATGAGGAAGCTCGCCTGAACTTTAGGCAGTTTATTCTCGAATTGTTCCTTCAAAGCGTGTCGAAATTTGACGTCGACGTGCAAGCCGAAGCGTTTTCTGATCCTGACGCGCGTTTAAAAATGTGGAAGTTCTCAGTGACAGAGACACTCGATATACGCAAACGTCTCTGTGCCGATGAGATTAACATCTATGCGCCACTTGTTGTCGATCTTGATGAAAGCGGGCTGGCCTGGACGCTCCACGTGGTAGGAGAGATCCTCGACTATTGGCACGAGAAATGCCAACAAATTGAACGCGAACTGAGCGAGCGACATCGGATAATCGTTCAGCCAGATATGTTTCAGCATGAAGATGTGGAAAAGGCCAAGATCCCGACACGCGATGAGCTATTCCGCACAACTTTGCCACGCAGTATTCGGATTCTCTACTCCGATAGAGTTGAGCGCGAAACGCTCGAATATCTGATTAATCTAAAAATCTTCGATTACTGCGCTAAAAACAATATCCCCCTCCATCCGCTCGAGAACATTCACACCGTCTTTGAGGAAAAATCGCATCAATAACCTTGAACGGGACGCCTAGCTTTGCCAGCGTGATGTGTTTTGCGATGCCAGTGTGAGGTAATGGTCCATGCTGAAATGCTTGCGCTGTATCATCTGCGGCCGGGAATACGCACCCGTCTATCGATTAACGTGCGATATCTGCGGTTCACCCGATGGCATACTTGACGTCGTGTACGATTATGAGGCAGCCCGCCGGAGCCTCACCCGCGAAGCACTCAGCCGCAGACCATTTCACCACTGGCGATACTGGGAAGTTCTTCCTCTGACGAATCAGTCGTTCATTCCCAATTTGCACGTGGGCTGGACGCCATTGTACGACGTTCCACGGCTCGCCCGGTATGTAGGGGTGCAAAAACTTTTCCTCAAGGACGACGGACGCAATCCCACAGCTTCGTTCAAGGACCGAGCAAGTAGCATGGGGGTGGCTAAGGCGTTGGAATTTGGGTTCCATACCGTCGCATGTGCATCAACAGGCAATGCGGCCAGTTCTCTGGCGGGATTTGCTGCGGCAGCTGGGCTGCGGAGTTATATTTTCGTCCCGGAGCGTGCGCCTGAACCCAAGGTGGCGCAACTTCTGTTATTTGGGGCAACGGTGCTGCGCGTACAGGGAACCTACGAAAAAGCTTATGACCTGTGCAGCACTGCGGTAGAACGCTTCGGCTGGTACAATCGCAATTGCGCCATAAACCCCTACCTTGTGGAGGGCAAGAAGACCGCAGGGCTGGAAATCGCTGAACAAATGGCAACCCAGCCGCCCGACTGGGTAGCAGTCAGCGTTGGCGATGGCTGCACGATTGCCGGTGTGTGGAAAGGGCTACGCGAAATGTGCGAATTGGGCCTATTACCACGACTGCCCCGGCTTTTGGGAGTGCAGGCAGAGGGGGCGCCTGCTGTGGCGCGCCAGTTTCGGCTGGGCGAAGCTGTAGCGTTTGAAGCAAGGGAGGCCACAACGGTCGCCGATTCTATTTGTGTGGCTGTACCGCGC